>CAIWXH010000085.1 GCA_903916565.1 uncultured Oscillochloris sp.
CCGATAGCCGATAGCCGATAGCCGATAGCCGATAGCCGATAGCCGATAGCCGATAGCCGATAGCCGATAGCCGATAGCCGATAGCCGATAGCCGATAGCCCCTCTCCCCCGGCTCCTCTCCCTCACGGGGCGAGGGGCGATTCCGTACGAGGACGCTTCCGGCTCCCCCTCTCCCGTTCAGGGTGTGGGGGGGGGGGGGGTGAGGGCAGTGCGGCGGCAGTCGGCCTAAAACCTGACACCCGGCACCTGAAACCTCGTCTACGGTGCCGGCTTCGCGGCGCCGCCGAAGGCGCCCCGGTAGACGTTGGCCGAGTCGTAGAGCATCCAGCCGTCAAGCTCGGCGTGCTGCTCGGCGGCGTCAATCTGGGCGCGCACCTCGACGGGGCCGTACTTAACCACCTTGTAGGCCCAAGGGTCAGTGTGATCTTGCAGCCAGAAGCGCAGGCGGGCGTACTGGCCCTGAATCTGCTCAAGGCCAGCGACGGTGGCCGCATCAATCACCTTGAATGGCTCGTCCACCGGCGAGGCCAGGTCGAAGGCACCGGGCCACCAGAGCGACGGGTAGGGCATCGGAACGATGTAGTCGGCAAACGCCCCCATGCGCTTAATGTCTTGGGCAATCGTCATTGACTTCCCAAGCACCACCCGCCCGAACAGATCAACCGACATCTTGGCCCCGGCCCCATTGATCGCCCGGTGCGCCTCATCCATAAACTCGGTCAGCACCTGGTACATCCGATCCGGATTATTCGCCGGGTCAATTGGCTCCGAGAAGAGCAGCGTCTTCGTGAAGTCGGCCTTGTCTTTATACCAGTCGGGAAAGCGGATGTAGTCGTAGTTAATCTCGTCGAAGCCCATCTGGGCCGCTTCAACGCCGAGCTGGATGTTGTAATCCCAGACATTATGGTTCGTCGGGTCAAGATAGGCGTAGCGAATCCCAGGGCCGGGGTAGTCGGCGTAGACCTCGCCGGTCGCCCGCAGCTTGATCGACCAGTCGGGGCGGGCGTTCGAGAGGACATTATCGTGCGAGAAGAGCTGGACGCGGGCGATGGTGTAAATGCCCGCGTCTCTCAGGCGCTTCACCAGGGCGGGCATATCAATGTAGGGCCGCGAGAGGCCCAACTCTTTCGCCAGCGGCACCTGCGAGTCGTAGTAGATCATACCCAGGTCGTCGCGCAGGTCGCTTTTGATGTCGATCACAATCGCGTTCAGCTCGGTCTTTTCGATCAGGGTGAGATACTCATCAATCGCGCCGGGCGCGCTGGCGATGGCGGCAGTCACGTACAGCGCCTTCACGCGGAAGCGCTCAAGCGCAATCTCGGTCGGCACGTTGCCGGGCTTAATCGCGATCACCGCCTTGGCGTAGCCGGGGGCGATCACCTGAAGGTAGCCCTGCTCGGGCATGCCCTTGAGCGTGAAGGCCCCATCGGTGCTGTTGCTGATGCGCGTGAAGGCCACATCGGTGCCGGGAAGCGTCGTGGTGACGATAATCGCCGCGTTGCCGACCGGCTTGCCGCTGGCCTTATCGGTCAGGCGGGCCTTGAGCGTGTCGGGCCGCAGCACGGCGTCGAGGCTGGTCGTCTTGCCAAGCTCCTGCTCAAGCGTGGCGTAGCCATCGGCAGAAATCGCCACGGTGACCGCATCGGTGGCAATCATCTCGATGCGGTAGCTGCCATCGGCGGCAGTCAGCGCCGAGGCGCTGCCGACGCGCACCTTCGCGCCGCCCACGCCCTGCCCGCTGAAGCGGTCAGTCACTTTACCCGCAAGCACATTGGGGCGCAGCGACAGCTCAAGGCTGGTAGTGCGGCTCAAGCTCTGGGTGACCGTGACGTACGCGGGCGCACTGGCGTTCAGCGTAAACTGCTCGGGCAGACCGACGAGACTATAGCGGCCCGCGTCATCAGTCGTTGCGCTGATGGTGCTGGTGGTGGCGAAGCTCGCGACAAGCTGCACGCCAGCCACCGGCTTGCCGGTATAGGCATCACTGACCACGCCACCAAGCGCATTCGGGCGCAGCGGCGTGTCAAGCGTGAACGTCAGCGCATCGCTGGCGGCAAGCTCAGGGCGACCCGTCAGCGGCACATTCAGCGCCTCGTAGTTTGGCGCGCTGACAGCCAACGTATCGGTTTTCTGCCACTGGTTCGTGCTGAACACCCCATTGGCGTCGGTGCTGCTGCTGGTCGCGCCGACAGCGACGCGGGCCTGGGGCACGGGCGCGCCGGTGTAGGCGTCGGTGATCGTCCCGGTCAACACAACTTGGCGCGAACTACAGCCAACAAGCATGGTGGTCAGCAGCAACAGCAGCCATGCGACGGGGCTACGTCTCAGTGCGCGGGGTCGGGCTCCGCAGGTCATCTACACGCTCTCCTCGTTGCACGCCACGCGCGCTTGGTTCTCGGCTGAGTTGGCACCGGGCCTAGCGCATGATAAAGATTTTACAGCGCATTGTCAAGAAACCGAGCCTGTCGCGGCTTGTTTCGTGGCTGTGTCAGGAGATTTAATCAAGCCAAGGTTTCAGGTGTCGGGTTTCAGGTTTCAGGCCGAGCGCATCAGCAAGCGACGCATGTACCAAAACTGTAAAGCTGCTACGAACCTTGTCTAACCCCATTACGCACAAGTTATAGCAATCCTACCCAGGTTGTTGAATCCGGGGGACGAAAGTCCCCGGCTCTTGGGTGACGAAGCCTGCCTTCGCAGGCTATCCAGGCCGCGTAGGCGGCCTTCGCATCCCATAGCCCGTGGCTTCAGCCACCGGGCAGGCGGGTTTGTGAACAGTTTGGCCCTTGACACCGCGACGAATTCCTTAACTTGTGAGTAATGGTCTAACCCCTGACCCCTAACTCCTGACCCCTGACCCCTTATCTCACAGCCCAACCTCATAGATCAGGTGCGGCTCCTGCTTGCCCTTGAGCACGACCGGGCCAAGCGGGGTCAGCGGCCAGCAGGGGGCGTCGCCAGCGGGCAGGGCGTCAACAAGGTGGTGCGAGACAATCACCTGACCAGCGTGCGCCAAGCCCGAGAGGCGCGAGGCGGTGTTGACCACGTCGCCAATCAGCGTGTAGTCCTGGCGCTGCTCCGAGCCGACATTGCCGATGACCGCACGCCCGTAGCTCACCCCGACGCCCAGGCCGATTTCGTAGCCCAGTTCGTTGCGCCACGCACAGGCCAGCTCGGCGAAGCGGCGCTGCATCTCGACGGCGGCAGCCAGCGCCCGTTGCGGGTCGTCGGGGTGAACCAGCGGCGAGCCAAAGACCCCGATAATGCCGTCGCCAAGAAACTTGTCAATCGTGCCATCGTGCGCGTAGAGCGCCTCGGTCATCGCGGTAAAGTAGCGGTTCAGAATGAGCTCGATCAGCACATGCGGCTCGGTGCGCTCGGTAATCGCGGTGAAACCGCGCATGTCGGCGAAGATGACCGCCACATCGCGGTCGGTGGGCCGCCCAAACTCGCCGCCGACGCGCAGCAGTTGCTCGGCCACTTGGGGCGACACGTAGCGACGGAAGACCGCCCGCTCACGCTCGCGCTCCTGACGTTCTAGCCGCTTGAGCGGGCTAATGTCACGTAGCACGGTCACCTTGCCCAGCGGCTGGTCGTCGCCGCTCTGCACCGGGGCAATACTCACGCTGAAGGTAACCCCGTTAGGCAGTTGAATTTCGCTGGTGCCGTTGGTCTGATGGCGATCATCGAGCAGCGGCATAAGCTGAGCCAGAGCCACCTCGCCCGCCTGAACGGTGGCCCGCAGGGGACGCCCACGGCTTTCGCTCAACCGTACGCCCAGCAGCGTCTCGGCGGCGCGATTAGCCAGCAGCAGTTCGCGCTCGGGGCCAACCAGCAAGATGGGGTCGGTCGCGCCGCGCAGCACCGCATCCAGCGTCGAGCGCTCATCGGCGACGACGCGGTAGAGGCGGGCGTTCTCAATCATCTGCATGATCAGGCTGGCGACGGTGCTTGCCAGCTCAAGGTCAGCCCGCCCGAAGCCGTGTTCGCGGCCTGTGGCGTCAATACAGAGCATGCCGAGCGAGCGCTGGCCCGCCAGCAGGGGCACCAGCAGCACATCCTGAATCGCCCGGGCGCGCAGAAAACCGCGCAGCGGCGTAAAGCTGGGCCGCTCGCGAAGGTCACGCAGCAGCCGAGGCTCGTGCAACCGGGCGACCGTCGCCTGAAGATCGGGATGCGTGAAGATGAGGCGCGTCAGATCCGTGTCGTAGGGCGTCGCCTCGCCGTGGATCGCCACCAGCACCTGGCCGTGCTGGTCGCCCTCGCCGAAGAGCAGCAGGCCCGCCTGGCGCACGTTAAAGATCAGCGCGACAGCGTCGGCAGCCAGTTGAAGATTCTGGGGCGCGTCAAGCTGGGCCGTGATCGCTACCGAGAGCCGGTTGACCTGATTGAGCTGGAAGATGCGCTGCTGCTCGTTTTCCAGCAGCCGGGCGTTGCCGAGGGCGATGCTGAACTGGTTCATCAGCGTACGCAGCAGCGCCTCGTCGTTCGCGCCAAAGGCACCGATCTCGGGACTACGCACATCGAGCATGCCCAGAACTTCGCGGTGCAGCATGATCGGCACCACCAACTGCGAGCGCACCATGGCGTCGTTGGGGAAGCGCGGCTGAAAGCGGTCATCCCGGCTTACATCGTCGGCGCGCACCACCTGCCGCAGCTGAAACGCCCATCCGTTCAGGCCATCGCTCACCGGGAAACGCAGCGTCGCGGGCACGCTGACGCCAAAGCCGCCCGCGCTCGCCCGCAGCACCAACTCGTCGCCGTCGCACATCAGCAGACAAACCTGCGGGTAGCCAAACTGCTGCTGAATCATATAGACCAGCAGGCGCGTCACCTGCTCGGGGGCCATCAACTCCGACAGGAAGACGTTGATCTCATTCACCTTGCGTAGCTCGTCGGCCCGCTGGGTGAGCAATTCCTTCTGGCGCTGGCTCAGGTGGAAAAGCTGGGCGCTCTCAAGCGCCACCGCGCTCTGGGCGGCCACCGAACTCAGCAGATCGACATGCTCTTCGCTGAAGAAGCCGGGCGTGTGGTGAACGAGCGTGATCACGCCAAGACAGCGCCCCTCGCGCAGCACCGGCATCGCAGCAACGGCGCGCACGTTGGAGTGATACTCGGTGGCCGAAAACCAGCGCCCATCGCTCCGCGTATCGTGAATAATCACCGGCAGCCGCTCGCGCAGCACCCAGCCCGCCACGCCATAGCGCAAAATATCGGTAAGCACCGGCGTGGTGGGGTTGCGACTGCTTGAGTAGCAGAGCGTATGATCCGCCTCAAAGTCGGTGAGGATAATCGAGGCCCGCATCGCGCCCACGGCGTCAGCCAGATGGTCGAGGAAGCGCGTAAGCAGCACGTCTAGGTCAATACTGGCCCCAAGGTCGCGGGTCAGCACCAGCAGCAACTCGGTCTTGCGCCGGGCACGCTCAAGGCCGCGCTGGGCACGCTGCAAGCGCAGCATCGCCCGGACACGGGCCAGCAGTTCGTCAATCTCGACCGGCTTCACCAAAAAATCGTCGGCGCCCGCATCAAGGCTACTAACGCTCGTCGCGAGGTCACCATGGGCCGAAATGATGATCACCGGGATGAAGGACTTGGTACGATCCGCCTTCACCCGGCGGATCAGTTCGTCGCCGCTGAGGCCAGGCAGGCCCAGATCGAGCAGGATCAGGTCGGGGGTAATGAGCTGAAGGTAGGCGATGGCCTCCTCGCCGCTGCCCGCCAGCGAAAGACGGTACCCAGCGCTGACAAGCACATCGTGGTAGACCCGCCGGATGATCGCGTCATCCTCAACGATCAGGATGTGGGCGGGTTCGATCATAGTGGGGGCGCGGGTACGGTCAAACGAGGCGTTTGGGGTGTGCGTCCTGCTACGATAGGTAGCGCACTATAGTGCTGTAAAACCCTAATCAGGTGCCAGTATAACACAGGGCGCACCGCGCCAAGCGACAGCCGCAGCGTGACTGTGGTATGATGGCGCGCAACGCTGATTCTAACGAACGTAACACCACACTATGAGCCGTATCGCCGAGACCTTTGCGCGTCTGCGGGCCGAGGGCCGTGTCGCCCTGATGCCCTATCTGACCGTTGGCTTCCCCGAGCGCACCAGCGCGCTGACGCTGATCCCTGCGATGGAAACGGCGGGAGCCAGCCTGTTCGAGCTCGGCGTACCCTTCTCTGACCCGCTCGCCGACGGGGCCACCATCCAGCGCTCGGCCCAGCGCGCCTTGGCGCACGGCGTAACCCTGGCCGACTGTATCGCCACGACCGCCAGCCTGCGCGAACGCGGCGTGACGGCCCCACTCTTGCTGATGGGCTACTACAACCCGCTGCTGCGCTATGGCGTCGAGCGGGCCTGCCGCGAACTGGCCGCCGCCGGCGGCGATGGCTGGATTGTCCCCGACCTGCCCCCCGAGGAGGCTGGTGAGCTGCGTGCGGCCACGGCGGCCCACGGCCTTGACCTGATCATGTTCGTGGCCCCAACCACGCCCGAAGCACGGGTGGCCGAGATCGTCCAGCATGCCACCGGCTTCATCTATGTCGTCTCGCTAACCGGGGTGACTGGCGCTCGTCAGCAAATGGACGGCAATCTGGGTGAAGTGTTAGCCCGCGTTCGGCGTCACACCAACCTGCCGCTCGTCGTGGGCTTCGGCATCAGCACACCCGAGCATGTGGTCGAGGTGGCCCGTCTGGCCGATGGGGCGATTGTGGGCAGCGCCCTCATCGCGCATCTTGAGAGCCTCGCCACCGATGCGGCGGCCCCAGGTGTGGCCACCTTCGTGCGTAGGCTGCTCGGTACCTAGTCCAGTTTCCCAGGTGGCACAAACCTTCGCCCACAGCTACTCGATGAGGAGGACTTTATGGAGGCGAAAGCGTACGTACTGATCGAGGCCGAGTCCGGGCACGTTGCCGAGGTCCTGACCGCCCTACGGGCCATCCCAGGGATGAGCGCCGCCGACGCCGTGACCGGCCCCTACGACATCATCGCCACCGTCCAAACCCCTGACCCGCGCAACATCGGGCGCCTCGTGATGAACGAAATCCAGGGCGTCGAGGGCATCAAGCGCACCGTCACCTGCATCGTCATCGGCTAAGCCAAGGGTTCAGGTGTCAGGACTCAGGTGCCAGGGCTCAGTTCGCGTGCCACACGCATGGATCTCTGATGCGCTCGGCCTAGCACCTGATACCTAAAACCTCGTCTATGGCGCTAACACTTCGTCTCGGCCTGACCTACCTGCTGATCACGTTGGTGGGGCTGCTGCTGGTCGGCGGCGGCTTTGTGGCGCTGGCCGGACGCTATCTGGCCGGCGCCCGCGAACGCGAACTGAGCGCTCAGGCCGAGATGTACGCGGCGCTCCTGGGCGAGCTTGCCGACACCCCGACCCAATTTCAGACCCTGGTCACCGCCTCGCCCGAGCGCCAATTGCTGCCCCCTGGCACAGCGGTGCGCGCCTTCTCACTGGCCGGAGTGCTGCTGGCGGGCGACCCGGCCCTTGGCCCATTCCCAGGCCGGGCGGCCCTGGCCCTCGTTCACGCGCCCTTCCCCCTGCCAGTCTCACAGGCCGCAGATCGACTCTACGCCGCCCGCGCCATCGCTGGCCCCGCTGGGCCAATTGGCGTGGTCGAACTGTCACACACTACCGCCGATGATGCGGCGCTCCTGCACAACCTCAGCCGTCTCGCGCTCCAAGCCGCCCTGATCGCCGCCCTGGTGATGGCCGCCATCAGCGCCCTGGTGGCCCGCAGCATCGCCCGGCCCATCGTGGGCCTGACGCGCCAGGCCGAGGGGCTGGCTGCCACCTATACGCCGCCCGCGCTGCGCCAAACGGGCGCAGTGCCGCCCACGCACGACCCGCCACGAACCCGTGTGCGCCGTGCGCTGCGTAGCACGGATGAGATCGCCCAGTTGGGGCAGAGCCTTGCCCGTCTGGAGCGCGGGTTGCACGCCTATGTGGCGCGGATTGACGAGCTGGAGCAGGCCCGCGCACGCTTCTACCGCAGCGTCTCGCACGAGTTACGCACGCCCCTGACGGCGATCAGCGCAACTCTCGAAAATTTAGCCGACAGCCTGCCCGCAGCGCAGCGGGCCACCGTCACAGGGCTGGAGGGCGAGGCGCATCGCCTGGGGCGGCTCGTCGCTGACCTGCTACGCCCCCCGGATGATGGACAGCTTGCCCTGGTCACCTGGGCACCCGTCGCGCTAAAGGCGCTCGCCGACGAGGTCTGTACGCTCCTGACCGGGCGAGCGTACCGGGCGGGGGTCACGTTGCATGTCGTAGGCGACCCGCTCCACGCCTCAGGCGACCGTGATCGGCTCAAACAGGCCCTGCTCAACCTCGTCGATAATGGGCTGCGGGTCGCGCCACCCGGCACCGCCGTGCTGGTGCGAGTCGCAGGCGACGACACAGCGGTTCGCCTAACGGTCGAAGATCGCGGCCCGGGGGTAGCGCCCGCGCTCCGCGAGCGAATTTGGGTGCGTGGGGTGCGCGGCGACGATCCGGCCAGCATGGGCAGCGCCGGACTAGGGCTGGCGCTTGTGCGACAGATCGCGGTGGCGCACGGGGGCCGCGCCTTCCTTGACGAGGCGTGGGCACCTGGGGCACGCTTTGTGATCGAGCTGCCCATACCCTGAGCGCCAAGCGATCACCCCTGCGTCTGATTCGACCGAGCGGCGTAATTTGACTCATCAGCCGTAGCAGGCTATAATCAGCCCTGTTGCTCGGGGCGTAGCGCAGACCGGTAGCGCACCTGAATGGGGTTCAGGAGGTCGGAGGTTCAAATCCTCTCGCCCCGACCAAGCTGACAGCGCGGCACTTTAGGTGCCGCGTTTGTTGTATGTGCGGTAAGACTAAGGTTCGTAGCAGCTTGACCGTTCTGGTACTTGCATCGCCTGCTGATGCGTTCAGCCTAAAACCTGAAACCCGACACCTGAAACCTTGGCTTAGCATTGCCAAGGATGTCTGGTTGCAGAGGGTTCATCTGCCATGCTACAATACGCCTCAGTAAATGCTTTTTCCCTCGCCTATGCCAATCGGGTGCAGAAAACGCCGTAGCTCCCCTTGACACCGGCTCTATAATCGGCATATACTCTCACATTCTTCTGGGGTCAGACTGTCTCCACCGTCTGACACTCAGGTCGCCCTGGATGTTTCTTTCCCCACCGTTCTGCAAGGGATAGCAGGAGGCGTGAGCATGGCTACGATGAGCCTGCAAGCCACATACGACCAGGCCCGCAGCTACCTCGAGGCCAATCAGGTCGAGCAGGCAATCGGTGTGGCGCAGCATATTCTCAAGCACTTCCCTGAGAATCTTGAGGCCCACCGCATTCTTGGCGAAGCCTACTTGGCGGGTCGCCAGTTCGATCATGCCGACGATGCGTTCAGCCGCGTGCTGCGCGCCGATCCCGAGAATATCCCCGCCCATGTGGGCCTGGGTATCACCTTTGAGCGTCAGGCGAAGCTCGACCGGGCCGTGGCCGAGTTCGAGCAGGCGCTTGAAGTGCGCCCCGATATGCCCGAACTCCGTGGTCAGTTGCTGCGCCTCTACACTGACTTGTGGGGTGCCGAGGGGGCGACCCTTCGCCTTAGCCGCCCCGGTTTGGCACGGCTCTACGCCAAGGGGCACATGCTCGCCCAGGCCATCCAGGAGTTTCGCAGCGTGGTCGAGGAGCATCCCGACCGCTTCGATGCGTGGGTTGGCCTCGCCGAGGCGCTCTGGCGCGATGGACAGGAGGAAGAGTCCGCTGAGGTTTGTGCGCTTGTTCTGGGCCAGCGGCCCGATGTACTCAAGGCGAATTTGCTCCTTGGCTTCATCAGGCTCGCCAGCAGCGATAAGAGCGGCGAACCCTACTGGCGGCTCGCTCAGCAGCTTGACCCCTACCAGCAGGTGGCCCGCTCGCTCTTTGATGCGCTCCCCGATATTGCTCCGCCTGATCTGGATCTTCCCACTTGGGACGAGGCGGCTTGGCTTGGACAGCAGGCCCGTGAGGTGGAGCAGCACCGCGCTCAGCAGCCGCCCCCCGCCGTCGCCCCTGTAGCCACGCCTGCGGCAAGCCCCGCCGAAGAGGATAGCTGGCTTGATGAGGCCGAGCATGTGACTGCGGCCCCCGTCAGTACACCAAGGGCGACCCCCGCTCCTGCCCCCGAGACTGACGATTTCCTGGCTGGCCTCCTGGCCCTCAATACCCCGCCTGTGCCCACCGATGTGGGCAGCGACCTCGACTCAAGTAGCGGTGTTACGCCCTTTAGCTTCGACGATTTCGATTTCAGCGCTGCGACACCGCCACCGGCTCAGCCAGCCAGTCTTGCCGACCACAGCCTTTCGCGCGACGAGGTGCCCCTTGTCCCCGCTGTTGTGGCTGCCGACAGCTTCGCTGAGGAGCCGCCCGCTGTCGCTGAAGAGTCGCCCGAACCGTTCTCTTTCGATGAACCCGCTGCAACGGACGCGGCGCTTGAGCCCTTCTCGCTGCTCGATCTAGGGCTGAGCCCGGAGGAGATCGCACAGCTCAACGCAACCACGCCCGTGCATGGCACCGAGCTTGAGCCGTTTAGCCTTGACGATTTTGGCTTTGATGAACCCGCCGCTACCGCTGCGCCGGTACGCTCGCCGCTTGATGCGGAGGGCATGGAGCCGTTTTCGCTGGCCGACCTCGGGCTGAACCCTGACGAGATTGCCGAGCTAGAGGCGCAGACGCCCCCGGAGACGGATGGGGCGCTAACGCCATTCTCGCTGGCCGACCTCGGGCTGGACTCCGATGAGCTTGCTGGGCTAGAGGGTGACACCCCGCCTAGTGCCTTTTCTGATGCCAACCCGGCTGACCCTGAGCCGTTCAATTGGGACGATGTCGAGTCAAACGCGGTGCCACCAGATAGCCTCGATGTAGACAGCGGTCTCGGCGATCTACAGCCCTTCTCGCTTGATGATCTTGACCTTAATGCTCTGGATGATGATACGGGCATTGGCGCACTCCCACCCTCGCTCCAGCCCTTCTCGCTTGACGATACGGCGCGACCACAGTCGTCCGCCGCTACGCCGTTGCCCGTTGACTCTGATGAGTCTGTCGATGCAAGCGGCGGCTATAGCTGGCAGCAACCCTCGGCGAAGAACCAAACCGATTTCCTGCGCGCCGCCGCCGCTGAGTCACATAAGGTCAGTATTTTCGGCAGGCTCAAGCAGCACGCCGCTGAACGCCCCCCCGAGGAACTTCCGCCGCTGCCGCCCGTAAGCGACGATGACAGTGATTCGGCTAGTTATTTCTCGAACGATGAGGTGCCGTTGCATGACGAAGAACCCCGCTCGTCTGAGCGCTTTGTCAGTGGCTTCCGCCTGCCTAAGGAGGGTGCACCCGGCATGTTCGCTGCGGATCTAAGCGCGGAGCCTCCGCCGCACCATCCTGCGGCTGAACCCGCAGCCCTCTCCCCTGAACCCGCAGCACGCCCGGCGGCAGAGGAGGAGCCGGATCTGATGCCGTTCTCGCTGGCCGACCTGGGCTTGAGCGCCGAGGAGATCGCCCAGCTTGAGCAGCCAACAGCACCAGAGCCGACCGCGCCCCAGGCGGCAGACGAGGAGCCGGATCTGACGCCGTTCTCGCTGGCCGACCTGGGCTTGAGTGCCGAGGAGATCGCCCAGCTTGAGCAGCCAACAGCACCAGAGCCGACCGCGCCCCAGGCGGCAGATGAGGAGCCGGAGCTGACACCGTTCTCGCTGGCCGACCTGGGCTTGAGCGCTGAGGAGATAGCCGCGCTTGAGGGGAACGCGGTGCTAGAGCCAGAGGCTCCTCTGGCGGCAGCGGCAGACGAGCCAGCGTTCGAGCCATTCTCGCTGGCCGACTTGGGCTTGGACACAGACGAGCATACCCCCGTCGAAGGGGCAACCGACGAGCCAGCGTTTGAGCCGTTCTCGCTGGCCGACCTGGGCTTGAGTGCCGAGGAGATCGCGCAACTGGATGGGGCGACTGATACGGCGGCAGCGCCGCCTATGGCGACGCCAGACGAGCCAGCGTTCGAGCCATTCTCGCTGGCCGACCTGGGCTTGAGTGCCAAGGAGATCGCGCAACTGGAGGCCGCAAACCGAGGTGAGTTACCCTTCCCCGTCACAGGTGAAACCATTGTGCCTGGCTGGTCGAGGGGTGAGGAACCGGAGTTGACGCCCTTCACCTTTGAGTCCGCCGAGGTGCCCCCTGCACCCGAAGCGCTAGCCTCCGACGTGCAGCCCTTCTCAATGGATGATTTCGACTTTGAGGCCGGGACGGGCGAAGACAACGCTGCCGGAATTGATGCCTCGGTGGGCGCTGATGTGCAGCCCTTCTCAATGGACGATTTTGACTTTGATACAGGGACAGGCGAAGACAACGCCGCCGGGATTGATGCCTCGGTGGGCGCTGATGTGCAACCCTTCTCGATGGACGATTTTGACTTTGATACAGGGACAGACAAACGCACCGCCGCCGGAGTTGATGCCTCGGTGGGCGCTGATGTGCAGCCCTTCTCGATGGACGACCTCGGCTTGGGCGATCAGAACCCCGCAGACGCTGCCTCACGCGAACTGGGTCTCACACCTGAAGAGTTGGCTGGCCTCGACTTGGGTGATTTTGAGTCCCTGATCGGCGACGCAAGCCAGTCCACCGTCGCTGAGAATCCCGAGGCGACCCTCGAACGGCTGATGCGCCTTGGGCGGAAGCAGGGGTATGTCGATCTGACTGACATTATTAGCGTCGTCTCGGATCCAGAGGCAGAAGCTGAGCGCATTGAGGAGATGGGCTGGGCGCTGCATAATGCTGGCATCCA
>CAIWXH010000086.1 GCA_903916565.1 uncultured Oscillochloris sp.
CTGTCCCCACGTCTCCGTGTCCCCATGTCCCCACGTCTCCGTGTCCCCGTGTCCCCATGTCCCGGTGTCCCCACGCCCCCGTGTCCCCCGTGTCCCCGTGTCCCCCTGTCCCCGTGTCCCCCTGTCCCCTATAAGTGTGGAGTAACACAATGAGCGTACGTGTCAGCATCGTGGGCGCCAGCGGCTATGTCGGGGGCGAATTGCTGCGCCTGCTGCTCTGGCACCCGGCGGTCACGCTGGCCCAGGCCACCAGCGGGCGCAACGCGGGCCGCTACTTGCACCAAGTTCACCCGAACCTGCGCGGGCGCTCCAGCCTCCAGTTCGTCCACCCCGAGAAGCTAGAGCCGTGCGATGTGCTCTTTCTGGCCCTGCCCCACGGCGAGGCGGCACGCGCGATTGGGCGCTACGAGGGGCTGGCCGAAACCATCATCGACTGCTCGGCAGACTTTCGGCTGACCGACCCTGCCGCTTACACGCGCTGGTACGGCGAGGCGCACCCAGCGCCCGAGCGGTTGGGCAGCTTCGTCTACGGTCTGCCCGAGGTCAGCCGCGAGGCGCTGCGCGGCGCCCGCTACGCCAGCGGCGTCGGCTGCAACGCCACCGCCACCAACCTGGCCCTGCTACCGCTGGTGCGCGCAGGTCTGGTTGACGAAACCAAGCCCATCGTCGTCGAGGTGAAAGTCGGCTCGTCGGAGGGCGGGGCGACTTCAACTGACAGCAGCCACCACCCCGAGCGCGCCGGGGCCGTGCGCTCGTTCGCGCCCGTCGGCCACCGCCACACCGCCGAAGTCGAGCAGGTGACGGGACTGACCAACGTCCACCTCTCCATCACCTCGGTCGAGCTGGTGCGCGGTGCGCTGGCGACCGCCCACGTCTTCGCGGCCCGCCCCGTGACCGAGAAGGATCTGTGGCAAGCCTATCGCGCCTTCGCCAAGGGCGAGCCGTTCGTACGCATCGTGAAGGAGCGCCAGGGCATCTACCGTTTCCCCGAGCCAAAAATCCTGGCGGGCAGCAACTTCGCCGATATTGGCTTTGCGCTCGACGAAACGACGGGCCGCATCGTGAGCATCTGCGCCATCGACAACTTGGTGAAGGGGGCCGCTGGCAGCGCCGTGCAGTGCATGAACCTCCAGCGCGGCTTTGACGAGACGGCGGGGCTGGCCTTTCCGGGGCTGCACCCGGCGTAAGATAAGGTTTCAGGTGTCGGGTTTCAGGTTTCAGTCCGAGCGCATCAGAACGCTCTGCGCGTGCCCAGACTGTAAAGCATCCATGAACCTTGTCTAAGGCAGAATCATAAAGGGGTGCGCGTATTGCTACACGCACCCCTTTGCATTTCTAAACAACGCCCTCGTGAAGCGGTCTGGTTCGCGTTAGGCACGAAGCGCAAGCACCAGCGGTGCGGCCTTCGTGCCCTTCGTGCCCTTCGTGGTAACAAACCTGCCGCGCATCTCCGCCAACATGCCTTAGCGCACCAGCGTCCGGCGCACACTATCGGCGGCGCCACGGGCCGCGCTGATGTAGCCCTTATAGACCGCAGCGCGCCCAAAAATCAGCGGCGTCGCAATCGCCACCAGCAGCAGCGCCGGAATCCAGAGCAGCGGGCCAAGAAACTGCGCCAGCCAGGCCAGGATCAGGCCGCCGCCGACCATCACGTTCAGCAGCGCCGTGCTGCCGCGCTCGCCATACGTGCTGCCGATCAGCTCGCGCACGTTGCCAACGAGCAGCAGCAGGCCCGCGTAGGCCCCAAAGTGCATCACCAGGCTGGTGTCGAGGAAGCGCAGCACAAAGAAGATCGCCACGACCACCGCGATTGCGCCCGCAATATAGAGGTACAGTGGCTTAATCGGCCAGCCACCGATCTTCGGGTAGCCATTCCCCGTAGGATTAGGACCGCCGCCGCTATACATCGCCTTGTCCTTTCGTGAGCCTGCTCCGCGCCTGTACGTCAGACGCATGAGCCATCTGGGGCTACGACGCCGGGGCGGCGCACGGTGTTGCAGGCCAGTGAAACGACAACCCATCAAAGACCGACGACAGCCCATCGACAACGAACGAGCAGCGGCGCTCGGCGCTCGGCGTTCGGCTCTCGGCTCTCGGCTCTCGGCTCTCGGCTCTCAGCGCTCGGCGCTCAGCTCTCGGCGCTCGGCGCTCGGCGCTCGGCGCTCAGCTCTCGGCTCTCGGCTCTCGGCGCTCAGCTCTCGGCTCTCAGCTCTCGGCTCTCAGCTCTCGGCTATCGGCTATCGGCTATCGGCTATCGGCTATCGGCTATCGGCTATTCCTCAAAGACCGGCTTCACGCGGAACATACCGTCGCGCTGATCGGGCGCGTTAGCCAGCACCGCCTCGCGGCTCAGGCCATCGCGCACCACATCGGGCCGCAGCACCGTCGTCAGGCCCGTCACCTGCGCCGTCAGCGCAACGCCGCTTACGTCAACCTCCTGAAGGACCTCGATATAGGCGAGGATATTCGAGAGCTGGCTCCGCATCCGCTCAAGCTCGTCGGCGCTCAAACTCAGGCGGGCCAGCCGGGCCACATGGGCAACTTGGTCACTGGTCAGACTCATAAGAAAAACTCCAGCCTAAAAAAAGGGCCGCAAAAACAGCAGCGGAATGAGCGAGCTGACGCGCACCCGCTTAATCGCCTGACACGCGGCAGTAATCGCGGCATCGTTCCGTTGAAACGTCAGCGGGATGACCCACAGCAGGATCGGCAACAGCGTGCAGGGCACCAGCAGCACCAGATAGAGCGGCGAGCCAGCGCCAAGCAGCAGCGGCAGCAGCGATGTACCGGCGGCAATCCCGCAGAGCAGCCGGAAGAGCCACAGCGTACGCTCAGCGCCGAAACAGACCGCCGTCGTGCTAATCCCAGCCTGCTGATCGCCCGCCCGATCATCAACCGTATAGAGCAGTTCCTGGGCCAGCGTAAAGCTCACGACCGTCGTCAGCAGACACCAGACCAGCGCATTCGGCCCCGCGCCCGCCAGGGCGCCATAGAGCAGCACCAGGCTGTTGAGCACCGCAATCGTCACGTTGCCAAGCAGGACGGTGCGCTTCAGCCAGAGCGCATAGGCAGCGGTGAGCAGCAGGCTCAGCCAGGCGATCAGGCGCAGCGGCTCACTCACCAGCGCGGCGACACCGAGCGCCAGCGCTGCCGTCAGCACGCCAAGCACCCGCGCCTCGCCAAGCGTGACCGCGCCCGAGGGCAGCGGGCGACCGGGCTTGGTCGCCCGATCAAGCTCAACATCAACATAGTCGTTGATCACGAAGCCAAAGGCCACAGTCAGCGCAACCACCAGCACCGCGCCCAGAATATCGGCGCTAATGAGCGGCATGTGCGCCCCGCTGAGATACGCGCCCACAAAGACATAGACCGAGGCTTGCAGCGCGATCTGCGGGCGTAGGAAGGCGCAGATCGCCCAGATGCGCCCCAGCCGATACCCACGCGCCATGGCTGTGTCTGGTGTTTCACGTGACACTACGGTTTGCCCTTCTTCTGAAGTGCGCGTAGCGCCTGAGGATCAGGCTGGCGCTGCTTACTCTGCTGCCAGACCACCAGCATCCGCTGAAGCGCCGAAATATGGCTGAAGACCGCCAGCGCGATCAGGCTCGCCGTCAGCCAGCCCGAGAGCATGCCCAGGGCCAAGACGATCACCCGGCCAGGGCGATCAAGCACGCCGCCGCGCCCGTCGTAGCTCAGCGCCTCGGCCCGTGCGCGCACATAGCTCGTCAGCAGCGAGCCGTGCGAAGCGAGGAAGATGAGCAGCATGTGGAGCGGGTTGACCATCCCGTGATGATAATAGTAGTAGAGCAGCAGCCCCAAAAACACCAGCATCTCAGCATAGCGGTCGATAGTCGAGTCTAAAAAAGCCCCAAAGGGACTAGCCTGCTGACGGCTGCGGGCCAGCGCCCCATCAAGCATGTCAAAGGCGCTGGCAAACAGAAACAGCAGCCCGGCCCAAAACAGCGCACCCTGGGCCAGCAGCGCGACAACCCCAACGGTCAACACCAGACTCGTCAGGGTCAGCCCGTCTGGGGAAACCCAGGCGGCGCTAATCGTCCTGCCGACAATGGTCTCCGTGTGGCGACGGATCTTGTCTTCCAGTTGCCTCAGCATAGACGCTACGCTGTAACCCTGTCAGGTGCGGTTTCGGTCCTGCGGCATGTTTCAGCACCCGACATTCTAGTTTGACCGTTCGTAGTTTGGGCTTTAGCCCATTGCTATGCTCTATGCGCGGCTGAAGCCGCTACTACAAACCGTGCAGACTGTAAAGCTGGATTGAACCATGCCTAATGCATGGTTCGTGGATGCTCTAGCATTTACGCACAGGGCTTGCTGATGCGTTCGGCCTGAAACCTGAAACCCGGCCCCTAAAACCTTGTCTAACCCTCACCCAGCCCGCCGGTCAGCCGGTCGTAAAACCCCTGGATCTGATCATCGCTATAGAAAGTGATCGTCAGTTTAATCGCGCCCCCATTGCGCGCCAACTGCACCGGCGTCTCTAGCAGGCCCTCGAACATACGCTGCGCCTCGCGGTCATCAGGCGCGGGCGGGCTAGAGGCACGCGGCGCGGCGCTAGGGGCAGCGCCCAACCGCACCGTGGTCGGCGCTGGCTTACGCACCTGCTCCACCGCATCAGCGACGGGCACGCCCTCCGCGCCAAGCGCCGTGACATGCTCGCTCGCCACCTCGCCCTCAAGCAGCGCCTGCGCTTGGCCCAGGCTAAGCGTGCCGCTGAACAAGGCCGCACGCGCCGCAGGCAGCAGCCGGGGCGCGACCGCACCCAGACGCTCGCTCTCGCGCACGTTCAGGTCACCCTGCACGATCAAATCGAGGGCCGCCTGCTGCTGCGCGGCATCCTCAAAGCGCAAGAGCGCCCGCCCGTGGCCCGCGCTGATCGTGCCATCAATGATCGCCTGCCGCGCTGGTGGAATCAGCCGGATCAAGCGGCGCGCATTAACCACCGCGACCCGGCTCTTGCCAACGCGCTGCGCGATCAGCTCGTCACTCAGCCCGAACTCGTCCTTGAGGGTCTGATAGGCCAGACCCTCCTCAAGCGCGTTCAGGTCAGCCCGCTGAATATTCTCGATCAGCGCCAGCTCAAGCATCTGCTGCGGGGTCGCGCTCTTCACCAGCGCGGGCACCTCGCGCAGCCCAGCGCGGCGGGAGGCACGCCAGCGCCGCTCACCGGCGATCAGCTCGTAGCCGCCGCTCGCATCCTCGCTGACGATAATCGGCTGGATCAGCCCGTGTTCGCGGATCGAGGCGGCAAGCTCCTCAAGCGCCTGCTCATCGAATTGCGTACGCGGCTGGCTGCGATTCTCGCGGATGGCGTCTACCGAGATCTGGCGAACCGCGACACTCGCTGGCCCAGCGCTACCGGAGATCAGGGCGTCCAACCCGCTCCCAAGCGCACGTCGTCGGCTCACGGTCGGCGCTCCTCGCGCTGCATAACCTCGTCGGTCAGCGCAGCGTAGGACTGGGCGCTGCGACTCTGCGGGTCATACTCGGCGATCAGCTTGCCGTGGCTTGGTGCCTCCGACAGCCGCACGCTCCGGGGGATCAAGGTGCGAAAGATCAGGCTTGGAAAGTGGCGCTGCACCTCATCGACCACCTGGAGCGCCAGATTGGTGCGTCCGTCGTACAGGGTCATCACAATGCCCAAAATTCGCAGGTTCGGGTTCAGCCCCTCGCGGACGCGCTCCAGGGTCGCCTTAAGTTGCGCCAAGCCCTCTAGGGCCAGGTACTCACACTGAAGCGGGATCAGCACGCTGTCGGCGGCGCAGAGCGCATTGAGCGTCAGCAGGCCCAGCGATGGGGGGCAATCAATGAGGATGTGGTCGTAGCGGCCCCGCAGCAGCGCTACGGCGCCCTCAAGGCGGCGCTCGCGCCGCTCAAGGTTCGTCAACTCTACGGCAGCACCAGCGAGATCCTGATCGGCTGGCACAAGCTCAAAGCCCTCGCGCTGGGTCGGCATAATCACCGCCTCAACCGCAGCGCTCTCCATCAACAGGTCGTAGGTCGTCACGCGCAGATCGCGCTTCGCGATGCCCAGGCTGGTCGTCGCGTTACCCTGCGGATCGGCGTCAATCAGCAGCACGCGCCGCCCGCGTCGGGCCAGCTCGCCCGCCACATTGACTGCAGTTGTCGTCTTGCCGACCCCACCCTTTTGGTTGACGATAGCGAGAACGCGCGCACGCGCTTGGGGGCGTTGATCCACTGCTCTTGCCTACATATAGGGGGGAACACTTTCCCGCCCATTGTAACACGCGTTCACCGCAGGACGTGACGGGTGGGCAGTCGTGGCGGTTGCAAAGTCCGGTTGCCGCGCACACCCTCTCCCCCCAGCCCCCCTCTCCCAGAGCGGGAGAGGGGGAGCCGGAAGCGTCCTGCTGCGGAATCTCCCCTCTCCCCTTGTGGGAGAGGGGCCGGGGGAGAGGGGTTCAGAGCGATGGCGCAACCGCCATGCGGCAGGGCCAAGCGTGCTTGCGTCACATTGCAGACCGTGGTAAGATCTTCGCATCTACAGGCCGAACAAAGCACAGATTCCGTCGCGCCATATTCGGCCACCACCGCTCCACGAAAGGTTGGCAGGTCAGTAACCCACGGCTAACGCTCGTGGGCTTGGGCTTCGGTTCAAGCCGGTGCTGACCAGTCTCAGCCACCAACCTTCGGGTTGACGGGGCTACGCGAGCGGTAAGCGTTCAAGACCTACCGGCGGGTGCGTTGCCAGCCTGCCGCTCTAGAACCTGGGAGTCATGCTGCGGTGCGGTAAGCCGCGAAGGCTCTCTTGGAAGAGTACCGACCGCTCGCTTTGACGAGGCGAACATCACCCGCGCAAGCGGTGTGCCCGGTAACGGGCAACAGGTCTGACGGTCTCCCTGGGCTTTGCGGCTGAAAAGACCGTCACCAACCAATCAACGCCCGTGCCACGAGGAACCCACTAAAGCGGGCTGAAGTGGGGCGCTCCTCCCACGGCTAAAGCTCGCGGGTTTCCGCGCCTAAAGGCAAGCATTCTATGATACGTGTCGTGGTAGACAGCATCCGTGTCAGCCTGCTCACTCAGCATCGGGTGGTTGTGCTGCGCGAGACCGACAGCAAGCGCTACCTGCCCATCTGGATCGGGCCATTTGAGGCTGACGCCATCGCGATGGCGATCCAGGGCCACGAGCCACAGCGCCCGATGACTCACGATCTGCTCAAGGCGGTGATCGGCGATCTGGGCGGGCAGATCGCCCATATCCTCGTCAATGATATTCAGGACAATACGTTCTTCGCCCGCATCGTGATCGAGCAGCGCGGGCGCATGGTCGAGGTCGATGCGCGCCCCAGCGACGCCATCGCCCTTGCCGTACGCACTGATGTACCGATCTTCGTCGAGGCCCGCGTTCTCGACCAGGCGGGCGTCTTCTTTGACGAAGATGAGCAAGCTACCCCGCCCGAGCCGCAGACCGGCACACTGACTGGCGGCAGCGAGCCAGAGAGCGAGCCGGATCTCAACGACGACTCGATGTCTATCTTCCGCAACTTCATTAACACCCTCGACCTCGACGACCCGCCCAAAGGCGGCTCAGAAAAGTCCTCGTAAGCCCACGGCACAGCGTAACGGGCCGCCCAGAGTTCTGGGCGGCCCGTTGCTTTTCCTGCCCAATGCGCTGCACACTGTGGATAAGTGCCTGTTATTTGTGGATAACTCATACCTTATGGGGATAACTCCCCATGGTGTCACAAGGATCACGCGCCATGACAACATGGGGAATACCTGTGGATTATCTGTGAATTGCATGTGTACGAGTTGTGCGCTGCCGCGCCGTCCCGCGAGTTTTACACATGTTGTCATGCGTTATCCACATGTTATCCCATGCGCGATCTAGCCATTGTAATGCGCTAGGCGGCCCCTTTTCCCCATTTTCCACATCCCTAGTACGGTGACTGTGATCCTCATCCTTTTTTTCAACATGACATGCTTTTGGATGACTTAAAGCGCCGTTCGCACAAATTTCAGGCCAACCATTGGTTCCGCTGAGGTATGGTATAATGCCTGCGGCACTGAAGAACGGCAGATACGCGCTAAACCCCGCCAGGGCCGAAAGGCAGCAACGGTAGGTGTGTTCCTCTGGGTGTTTGGAGGTGCCACCATTTTTTGTGACACACAAAGGCGGATGAGGTGTACCTCATCCGCCTTTGTGTGTCGTTCACAAGTTGCTTAGGTCGCCCGCGCCTCGTCAAGCTGCGTCGGCCCAAAGCCATCGGGCAACAGCGCGTGGGGTGTGGTTAGCCGCTGGTGTCCGGCCCGATTCAGCAGAATGATCC
>CAIWXH010000087.1 GCA_903916565.1 uncultured Oscillochloris sp.
GTCCCGCCGGCAAACCCGGCGTTGCAACCGGCCTCGATCAGCTCGACCGCTGGAAAGGTGGCGCGCACCATCGCGGCGCTGCCGTCGTGCGAGGCGTTATCAACGACAACGACGCGCATAGGCAGACGGCAGGTCGCCAGCGAGGCGAGGCAGTCGCGCAGCAGGGCGACGGTGTTGTAGCTGACAATCACGGCGGCAAGCGTGGGGTTGCTCATAGCGGGCCGGATTGTAGCGCCGAACGGGCGTGGGCGCAAGGCATGGCGGTTGCAACGCAGCGCAAGGCTGCGCTTTCCCCATCCGAGGGATGCTGCTACAATGGCGCCTGGTGTGGCGGGGCACGCCGAATGGCTGCCGCCGATGGCGATCACAATCAATGTAGAGCTAGACCAGCATGCTAGATTTCGCGATTGATCTGGCCCTGCGGGCGGGTTCGGTGCTGCGGGCGGGCCTCGCCTACGAGCGCAACGTCGAGTCGAAGGGCTACGCCGATGTCGTCACCGATATCGATAAGGCCAGCGAGGCGCTCATCGTCGGCGCGATCCGCGAGCGCTTCCCCGACCACGCGATCTTGGCAGAAGAGGGCGGGGCGACGGCGGGCCGCAGCACGTACCAGTGGCAGATCGACCCGCTCGACGGGACGCTGAACTACCTTCACGGCAATCCGGTTTTCTGTGTCTCGCTGGGGCTGCTCCATCAGGGCGAACTGCACCTTGGCGTGGTCTACGACCCCTGCCGCGACGAACTCTTCGCCGCCGAGCGGGGCGGCGGTGCCCGCTGCAACGGTCGCCCCCTGAGCGTCTCGCGCACCGAGGTACTCGCCAGCGCTATGCTGACCACCGGTTTCCCCTACAATCGCGTCAGCCAGCCCGATAACAATCTGCGCGAACACGCCCATCTGCTCTTGAAGTGCCAGGATGTGCGCCGCGCTGGCTCAGCCGCCCTCGATCTCTGCTATGTCGCGGCGGGCCGCATTGATGCCCACTGGGAACTGGGGCTTAGCCCGTGGGATGTGGCGGCGGGCGCGCTGATGGTGCGCGAGGCCGGTGGCACCGTGACCGACTGGCAGGATCGCCCCTGGTATCCCGGCGAGCCGCGCATCGTCGCCTCGAACGGCGGCGTCCACGACGAGCTTCTGTATGAACTGGCGCGCGCACGCCAGGGAATCTAGCGGCTCGCCACTGTGACCCCAGGGCTGATGCAACGTCTGATTACCGCGCCAGCCCTCACCCCCCTGCCCCCTCTCCCTGAACGGGAGAAGGGGAGCCGAACCTATTCTGCTGCGGAATCTCCCCTCTCCCCGTGAGGGAGAGGGGCCGGGGGTGAGGGGCAAACGGCGATGTTGCCATCAGCCCGCCCTGTGATCCGCCCGTAGCTGGGCAAAGAGGCATGGCATGGCGTATTATCTCCACGACTTTGTCAGCGAGGCGCCGGTACTCAGCACGCGACGCCCGACGATCAACGAGTTTTTTCTCTCGAACTACACGCTGAGCATCTACAACGGCTGTGAGTTTGGCTGCCCCTATTGCGATAGCTGGCTCTACAGCGACCGCCCGCTGAACGAGATCGTGCGCGTGCCGCTCGATCTGCCGCAGCGCCTCGCCGTTGAGCTTGAGCAGATTGACCGGGGTGACCTTGTCGCCATCGCCGCGCTCAGCGACCCCTATCAGCCCGCCGAGCAGACCTACCGCATCACCCGCCAAACCCTCCAGGTGCTTGCCGACCGGGGCCAGCCAACGCTCGTCTTGACGAAGAGCACTGCCGTCCTTGAAGATCTGGCCCTGCTCCAGCGCATGAACGAACAGGGCTTGGCCGTCGTCATGACCACGCTGCTCACCGTTGACCCGCACTTGGCCGCCCGTCTGGAAGGCAAAGCCCCGCCCCCGGCGTTACGTCTAGCGATGCTGGCCGAGTTGAAGCGGGCCGGTATCCCCGTGGGGGTGGCGCTGCTGCCGATTATGCCGTATGTCAATGATACCGAGAGCGGCATCCGCAGCCTGATGCGCGCCTGCGCCGAGGCCGGGGTCGATTTCGTCATCTGGGACTATCTGCACATCCCGAACGAGCGCCATCGGGTGCGGATCAACGAAGTGCTGGCCCGCCTGGGTTCGTATCCGGTCAGTTACTACCGCGACATTTACCGCGACCAAGCGACGGTGCAGTTGCTCTATCGGCAGAACCGCGACAGCGAGGTGCTGACGCGCTGCGACGGCGTCGCCCTAGAAACCCGTGCGCCCCATCGGATCTACGCGGGTAAACTCGCCCCGCGCAACGAGGCGGCGCTGCTGCTCAAGCACGCTGCCTTCCGCGACCGGGCGACCGGGCGCGAGCGCATGGCGGTGTTGCACCGCGAACTGGCCGATCTGGTCTATGCTGGCACGTTCAGCGAGGCTGCGCTGCGCGAGAGTCCGCTCTCTTCAACGCTGCGTGCGGTGCTGGGGCAAGGGGGAACGGGGACACGGGGATAGGGGGGGACACGGGGATAGGGGGACACGGGGACACGGGGACACGGGGTGAGCGCTACGCCTGCTGCCGCAGGCGGGCGAAGAGGTGGCGGCGCAGTTCGGCGAGCCGGGTCTTATACTCGGGGGCGTTGATCGGGTCAGTCCACATGATCAGCGCGTCCTCGCCGTTGTCGGTGTAGTAGCGCTTGCGCGTACCGGCGGGCTGGAAGCCGTACTTGACGTAGAGGCGCTGCGCGACGAGGTTGCTGACGCGCACTTCAAGCGTAATCTGGAGCGCACCGAGTTCGTAGGCGTGATCAACCAGCGTACTCAGGAGCAGTTCGCCGATCCCCTTGCCGCGCTGGCGCGGGTCAACCGCGATGGCGGTGATATGCGCCTCATCAACCGTCAGCCAGAGGCCCCCGTAGCCAACCACCGGCGTCTCACTTGGTAACGCAACCTCGGTCTGGGGAAAGATCACGCCGACGAGTTGGCTGAAGAGGCCCGCCCAACGAGCGCCATGCGGGGCGAGGCGGGCGGGCGGGGGCGCGGCACTGACGCGGGCCACGCTGTAGCGGCAACTCTGGGTGTTACGGATCTCGCGACGATAGGTATTCGCCGACCAGGGGGTTGAAAAGCTCTCACTCTCGATAGCCTGGACGTGCGGGATGTCATCCTCGGCCATTGGTTCAACGAAGTAGTACATCGGTCGCTCCGCGAGAGGCCCGCCGTAACCGCAACCACACAGCTTCCCGGAAGTTTAGAACTTCCGGGAAGCTATCGCAAATGCGCTACGGCTTGAGCGGGGTGGCCGACTCGACGGTGAAGAGGCTCTGGTAGGCACCATCTTTGCCGAAGCCACCGCCGGTCTGGAAGGTGCCGGTGACCTCGACCGGGCCCCAGACGTAGCTATTGTTCGGGCCGACATTCAGTTGGGCCGACTTGTCAGGCGGGAAGCCCTCCATCCAGATCGGCGGGCCAAGGGGCTGTGGGCTCGTGCCATCCTCCTCGGTCGAGACACCCTCGGCGAGGACATAGATCACCGAGTTCCAGAAATAGTAGCCTTGGGTGGTAAGCTTCTGGCCGTTGTACGCCCCAGGGTTGCGCTGTAGCTCAAAAAAGCTCACCTTGCCCGCGCCCAACGGCTTATCCTCGGTCTTATGATCAATATGCTTGACCTGCTCGATTGGCTCGGCGCGGGTGACGGTGAGCTGGTTCTGGTACTGGCCGCCGGGGCCAAAACTGCCGCTCGCGCTGAACTGGCCCTCGACGCGCACAAAGCCGTAGACCGCATCACCGGGGCGATGCAGCGCGGCGGTCACGTCGGCGGGGAAGCCTTCGAGCCAGATCGCGTCGCCAAGCGGTTGCGCGTCCAGGCCATTGTCGAGGGTACTCACCCCAAGGGCGAGAACAGAGAGATTAGGGTCGCCGGGGCGCCAGAGGTAGGCACCATCAACCGTAATCGCCTTGCCATTGTACTCTTGGGGGCTGCTCGTCACCTGTTGAACGTAGAGGGGCGAACCGGGGGTACCTGCTTGGCCGCTACATGTGGCTAAAAAGAGGATCGTCACGCAGAGAAGAATGGCAAGCGACATGGCTCGCCAGGGTATCCGAAACATTAAAGCCTCCTACGAAAGGCATAGCCAGGGGCTGTGCCGTGCGGGGCTGAGCGGCTGAGGGCACGTCGCGGTGCCACTTGACCCAAACGCTACGCCGCCGAAGCGCATCGTCGCGGCCCGACGGATTATACCAGAAGCCCCTACCAGGGGCAACCACCGCCGAAAAGGGCACTTTGCGCCCGTGCATGGGCGATTTTCTTGACAGCATGAGTCCCCGTCAGTATTATTAGAATCTGTACACTTAATGCGTCGTCCGATAGTTCGCTTTGCTTGGCACAACGGGGTTCACGCCCAAGGTGACGCCCCGCCACGTGGACTTTAACAACTGCATAGGAGGCTACTGTGATAGAGCTACTCTGGGTCGTGCTGGCCCTAGTAGTCGGACTGGCCGCTGGCGCTGGTCTAGGGATCGTCTGGGTCAACAATGGCGTGAACTCCCTAGTGCAGCAGAAAACGACCGAGTCCCGTCTACTGCTTGAAGAGGCCCGCTCCCAGCAAAAGGAAATGTTGCTTCAGGCGAAAGACGACGCGCTACGGATCAGAAATGAGGCCGAGGGTGAGTTGCGCGAGTCGCGCCTAAATCTACAGAAACAGGAAGAACGCCTGCAACGGAAGGAGGAGAATCTCGACCGCAAGATCGAGGGGCTGGAACGCCGTGATCGGCAACTCCAGACCCGCGAGCGCCAGATCGAGCAACTACACCAAGAGGCTGAGCGCCTCAAGGCGACCCAAGTGACGGAGCTTGAGCGAATCTCGCAATTGGGGCGCGATGAGGCCCGCGAGATCATCTTGGCGCAGGTCGAGCGCGAGACCCGCGATGATGCGGCCCGCCGTATCCGTGA
>CAIWXH010000088.1 GCA_903916565.1 uncultured Oscillochloris sp.
CGCACGGGCCTGCAGCCCTGAACGCGGCGGCCTACGCGGCCTACACGCGCTGGCGCGCTGGCGCTACCACGGAGGGACTGGCTCGCCTCGAAGCGCTGGTGGCCGCACACCCCGACGAGCCGCGTGCCCGCACGTTGCTGGCCTTGGCCTATCTGACGAAAGACGCTGGCACGGCGGCGCACGATCAGATTGACGCCCTGGCTTGCTTGCGTCCTGGCATTTCAGAGGTGGAGCTGGCCTGGGCGAACTGGTACACGGCCCAGCACGAGTACGACCAGGCGAGCCAAGCCTATGACCGCGCCTTGGCGGCGGCGGCGCCCGCCGAGCGGGGCACCTACGCGCTGCTGGCGGCGCGCTTCCACCTCGCCACCACCTACGAGTTATGTGAAGTTGGCCTGCCGCTGGCTGAGTTGGCGGCGCACGAACTGTCAGGCGATCCGACGGCCCTGACGACGCTGGCGGCCCACCGCTATCACTGCGGGCAGTTCGCCGGTGCCGCCGCCGCCGCCCGCAGCGCTGGCGACGGCCCCGAGGCGACCTACTACCTCGGCGTGGCCCTGGCCGCGCTGGGCGAACGTGACGCAGCCCGCGCCACCCTGATCAGCGCCGCCGATATGGCCCCCGCCTCGGACTGGCGGCGACGGGCCGAGTTGGCCCTGGCGCTGCTGCCGTAGGTCGAAACCTCGCCCTGAACGGTCAAACTGCTACAAACCGTGTGTTTCAAACCAGCTTGACCGTCTGGGTGACAACTCCACAGCTTCACAGCTCCACAGACAATCGTGCGGAGGTGTGGAGCTGTGGAGAAACGGTCAAACTGGGATGGCTGCTTCTGAACTCTTGCCCTTACTGCCCCGCAGACTCGTACAGCGCGACACGGTTGCGCCCCTGATGCTTGGCTTGATACATCGCCGTATCCGCATGGCTCAGTAGGACATTCAGATCGGCCTCATCGTCACCGAGGGCGGCAACCCCAATACTGGCGGTGATCCGAACCAGCCGATCTTCGATCAAAAAGTGGTGCGCTTCAATCTCCTGACGCAGACGCTCGGCCATGGCGAGGGTGCTGGCGAGATCGGTGTTCGGCAGCATAAGGCCAAATTCCTCGCCGCCAAGCCGACTGACGACATCAACATCGCGCACACTCTGGCGGATGAGGGTGGCAAACTCGCGCAGAACATAGTCGCCTCGGTCGTGGCCGTAGGTGTCGTTGATCTGCTTAAACCGATCCACATCGACCATCATCATGGCGAGCGGGAGCGTATAGCGCCGGGCGCGTTGAATCTCCTCGCTGCCCTTGTGGGTAAAGTAACGCCGGTTGAACAGGCCGGTCAGATCATCGGTCATGGCCTGCATTTCCAACCGTCGCTCAAGATCCCTCCGCTCGGTGACATCGGTCAGGGCAACGAAGATCGCCCGCTCAGCGCCAAGGTCGATCAGGGCGGCGGATAGGCTGGCCCAGAACTCCTCCCCCCTGGCAGTCCTCAGCAGCACCTCGAAGTTTTGCACATAGCCTTGCTGATCGAGCAAGGCAAGAAAGCTGCCGCGATCCTCGGGATGCACGTAGTAATCTTGGGCTGACTTGCCGATGGCGTACGTTTGGGCGATGGCGAAGGTTTGTGCGGCTGAGGGGTTGATGTAGATCAGCAGCCCATCGCCCAAATGCACGATCAGGATCGGAAAGGGCGCATGCTCGACCATCACCTGATAGCGCTGCTCCAGGGCCTCAAGGCTGGCCGCCACCCGCTCGCGCTCGGTCATCTCGCGGCGGATGGCGGTATTTAGCTGGTAGAAACGGGCTGTAATGGTCGATGTCACCCCCACAAGGACAGCCGCGCCAAGCAGCGTGAGGTAGAGCCAGGTCATGTCGGGCTGGGGATTGCGGTCGTAGAGAAACCCGCGCAGCGACAGATTCGGCGGGGCCATGCCCAGTTCGGCATAGGTTTCGGCGATATGCTGCCAGCGCCCTGGGTTCATATAGCCGATCTCGACCACATCGGGCAGAATAAGCTGGCGGGTCTTTTCGGCCTCAAACAGCAAGTGCTCACGGCTGTGGCGCTGGCTGTACGTCGTGCCAATCAGGTCAACCATGGCCGTCTGGTGATCCAGGGCGTACTGCCAGCCCTGGAGGGTAGCGGTGAGGAAGGCTTGGACACGCTCGGGATGCAGCCGAATCTGCTCCTCGGTGGTGAAGAGCGTGTCGCCATAGAAGTCAATTCCGCCAGCGCGTGGGTTGAAGATCAAATAGTCAAGTCCGGCCTGTTCAAGCACGAACGGCTCATCGGTTGAATAGGCCGAGATCGCATCAACCTGACCAGCCATCAGGGCCGAGGGGTCAAAGGTGTGCGGCAGGATCGTCAGATCTGCGGCGTTGATCGACTCGTACTTCAGGTACGCCAACAACTCGGCGGCGTGCGGCTCGATCATCACCCGCTTCTTGGCCAGATCATGAACGTTATCGATCCCCGAGCGTTTGAGCGCGAGCATAATCAGGGGCGAGTGCTGGAAAATCGCGGCCAGGGCGACCACCGGCTTACCCTGGCTTCGCAGGAGTACCAGGTCGGACGAGGCGATGCCAAAGTCGGCTTTTCCCTGCAACACCACGTTGGCGGGATCGCCCTCAGCCGGGGATTCGAGGATCTGCACATCCAAGCCCGCAGCGCGATAGAAGCCCTGTTGCTGGGCGGCGTAATACCCAGCGAACTGAAACTGGTGTTTCCACTTGAGCTGGAGTACCACGCGCTCAGGCTGGGTCGGCGTGCGCTGGGCCTCGCCCTGGCAGGATGCGGCCAGCACGATGCTGCTGAGAGTCACGCAGATCCGCCAGATGAGTTGGGGCGTGCGCTTGGCGGGGCGGGCTGGCTGCATACGGTACCATTGGGGCTGGTTCATGCGTCTGGGCACCAGGCAAAACTCTTTGCCCGTCGCCAGAGGCTGGGGAGCCAGTCCATACCGCATCTCGCTGCGGAATCTCCCCTCTCCCCGTGAGGGAGAGGGGCCGGGGGTGAGGGGCAAAGGCCGGATCGGCTTATTTGAAAAGTATGGGCGCTAAACCTAGCGCGCACGCACGCGGAAGTTATCCACGATAAGCTGTGCGGGCGAAGCCAGACCGGGGAACGAGGTCACCGCGAGGCCCGCGAAGCCACCACTGAAGGGGCTGGCAGGGAAGACCGCCACCTGCTTCGCCGCAATCCAGATCTGCACCTCGCTGGGCGTGCGTACCAGCCAAAGGTTCGTGACCGCTGTCCCCTCACCAATCCCAGCATCAGGGATGCGCTCGGTGGTGCGCTCGGGGATGACCGCACCGTCGCGGAATGTGTGCAGCCGCCAGTGCTGGTCGTTGAAAATCTCGAACACGCTACCACTGTTGGCCCCGTCCTGCATATCAAAAGCGATGCCGACTGAGGAGTTGAGGTTTGGCGTGTTGAAGACCACGTCGAGCTGCACGATGTAATCATTGCCAAGCTGCTTGACCTCGGTGCGGTCAATGAACCAGACGGTACTGATCTGGTCACTGCTCGGCGCCAGCGTAAAGCGCAGATAGTTATACACGAGTTCGGCGCGTGTGTTGCCGAAGACGGCGCTCTCTTTCCCACTCAGCCAGATGCTCTTGGTGCGATTGCCCCGGTCAAAGGTCTCGCCAGCGGCGGTGCGCTGGCGGGGGGTGTACTGGCGCTCGATGGCCTGAAAGTCGGCCAGCCCGAGGGTGCCGGGGGTCGGCACAAGGCTGGTCGGTACGGTGACCGTCGGCGCGGCAGTCGGCGCGGCGGTGGTCGGCGCGGCGGTCGGCGCGGCGACGGTCGGCGCGGCAGTGGGAACCAGCGCTACAGCGGTCGCACTCGCGGGGGTGCCATTCGCACTTCCACTGATAGCCGCTACAGTGCCCGTGCTTTGCGTCGTGACCGTCGTCGCGCCGCTGGCGGTCTGCGTGTGGCCCGGACTAGCGCGCTGGAGCAACAAGAAACTGCCGACACCGCAGATCAGCAGCAACACGGCGACGCCGCCAGCCATTATGGTGATCAGCTTGTTAGAAGGCCGCACTCGCGGGGTGAATGGTTTGGGCTGCGGTGGCGGCGTGGGCGTGCCGAGGGTCGCGGTAGTGCGCTGCGGCGGGGTCGGGCGAGCGGTGCCACTCTGATTCGTAGGCAGCGGCGGAGCGCCAACGGTGGGCGCAGATGGCGCAACCCCACGCCCAGGCTCCGTCTGCGCCATCTGCGGGTTAGGCGCAGGCTGCTCTGCCGCAGCGTCATTGGGCAGCAGCACAGTCGCAGGGGCGCTCCTCGGCAGTGCCTCTTTAAGCGCGGCCAGCAGCGCCGTGCCTGGGACAGACGGTGCAAGCGGCGTTTTACAGGTTGTGCAGAAGCGGGCCGTCTCGCGATTGGCACTGCCACAGCGCGGGCACGCCTGGGGCACGGCCAGGCCAATCAGGGCACGCAGCACGACCGCCGCGCTCTCGTAGCGCTGCTCGCGCTGAGGAGCCAGCAAGCGCATCACCACGGCGCTCAGGTCGGGCGCAACGCCCACGCCATCAGGCACGGCGAGTTGGTCGCGTTCGGTGGCAGTGGGCACAAGCTTGCCGGTGAGCAAGACGTAGAGGCTGGCACCGACGGCGTACAGGTCGGCGCGCGCGTCACTGTCACCAAACTGCTGCTCGTGTGGCGCAAAGCCAGGCGTGGTCACACCGTAGTGCGCCGTTTCGCGCTGGCCGAGACTGGCGATGCCGAAGTTCCGCAGGGTGACCAGACCCTCGGGCGAAACGTAAATGTTCGTGGGCCGAATGTCACGGTGGAGCAGGGGCGGCGTGCGCCCGTGCGCGACGACTAGCGCCTCAAGCACGGGCAGCATGACCAAGGCGGCGGCCCGTGGGGCCAAGCGCCGCGCTGCTTGGCCGAGGCGAAGAGCCTCAAGGTTGTCGCCGGGGGGGTGTTCACAGACCAGGAAGCGCACGCTGCTCTCGCTGAAGAACTCGATCACCGCTGGCACCGCAGGATGGCTGAGCATAAACAGGGTCGCCGTGTCATTCTCGAACTGCTGATCGAGGTTGGGCGCCTCGCGGGTGATCACCTTGACGGTCACCATACGGTCGGTGCCCTGGTCACGGGCAAGGTAGAGGTCACCGAATTCGCTGCGGTCGAGCAGCCGCTCGATGCGATAGCGGTTTTTGAGGAGGCTCCCAGGCGTTAGCACATCTACTCCTTCAGGGCATCAACACGGAAAAGCTGATCGTGGGTGACCACGGCCTGCATACGCCCCCAACGACGGGCGGTAAGCGGCCTGGGCAAATTCCCTCTTATGATACACAGTGGCGGGAAGTTGTCCACACGTACAGCAATCACAGACGGGCTACGTGCGCCACACAACAAAACCGCCGTGCACAACGGCGGTTTTGTGTGTGGCAGGGCTACGTTGTGCTACCCTTCATCGAAGTAGCCGTGGAGTCGGCGCCCGAGCATCGGGTCACGGAGCTTCCTAAGCGCCTCGCTCTCAAGCTGGCGCACGCGCTCACGGGTGAGGCCCAGACGCTGGCCGATCTGCTCTAGGGTCAGGGCAGTCTCGCCACTCAGACCGTAGCGCATCTGGAGAATATTGCGCTCGCGGGGCGTCAGATGCGACATGGCCTCGCTCAAATCATCACGCAACAGGTCGTGGCTGACCTCTTCAAGCGGCGAAAGTTGGAGCGGGTCGGCGATAATCTCGGCCAGCGTGCCGGTGCCATCATCGGTGTGGGCCTCGTCGAGTGAAGCCGGGGTCAGGGCCGCCTGCTCGGCGCGCGTCACCTGCTCGGTAGTCAGGCCCAGTTCGCTGGCGACCTCCTCTGCGGTCGGCTCACGGTCGAGGCGCTGGGTGAGCAACTGGCGCACGCGGGCCAGCCGCGACAGGCGCTCGCCGAGGTGGACCGGCAACCTGACCGTGCGGCCCTGGTCGGCAATCGCCCGCCCGACACTCTGGCGAATCCAGTACGTTGCGTAAGTCGAAAACTTGAGTCCACGGCTCGCATCAAACTTATCAACCGCCCGCATCAAGCCCAGGCTGCCCTCCTGAATCAAGTCAAGCAAACTGAGGCCGTGGCCCTGATAGCGCCGTGCGATACTCACCACCAGACGCAGGTTCGAGTGGATCAGCTGGGCACGCGCCCGCTCGCCCGCCGAGGTGCGCTCCTCCAGGCGGCGGCGGTCACCCGGCGGCACCGGGTGCTCATCGTGGGCCAAGTGGCCACGGGCCTCATGCCCGTCGTGCATCAGACGCGCCAGATCCTGCTCCTGATCAAAGGTGAGCAGCGGCTCGTCGCCGATCTCGTTCAGGTAGAGAATAATCGACTCAGCCGTGCCAGGGCTGGAGTATGCCGGGTTGGTCATCAGTTTCCCCTTTTCTGACCGTCGTCCGGTGCTGCGGGCCGGGCGCGGGCAGAAGACGTAGCGAACCCTACAAACATGGGCCTCGCGGGGGCACAGACAGAGGAGGTATCCCACCCCTTCTTAGGGACGTCAATAGCAAAGTATGAGCCAGCGGAGTAAGACAGGGGTGAGGGTGAGATTAAAGCAGGATGAGAGGGAATTTTACCGAGTGAAGTATGTTAGTTGTGAATACTTCACTCGGTAGATGAGCGTAGCAAATGGGTGTACGCAGCGTAGCTGACTAGGCGAGGGCCATGTCGCGCCGCTTCTTCTCGCGGCGGCGGTCGTCGGCGACAAGGATCTTCTTGCGGAGGCGCCAGCCCTTCGGCGTCACCTCAACCAACTCGTCATCGCCGATGTACTCGATGGCGTCGTCGAGCGAGAGCGTGCGGGCCACCTCAAGGCGCAACGTCTCGGCACCCCGATTGTTCCGCATGTTGGTCAGGTGCTTCTCTTTACAGATGTTGACTTCGAGGTCAACATCACGGATGTGCTGACCGACCACCATGCCCGCATAGATCTCCTGGCCTGGGGTGACGAAGAAGGTGCCGCGATCCTGCACCTGATTGAGTCCGTAGGTACTGGCGGCGCCGCCATCGGAGGCGATCAGCGAGCCATTCTCGCGGGTCTCGATCTCGCCGGCAATCGGCTCGTAGCCGTAGAAAAGGCTGTTGAGGATGCCGGTGCCACGGGTAGAGGAGAGGAAGAGCTGGCGAAAGCCGAGCAGCCCACGGGTCGGCACGAGGTACGAATAGTGGACGCTGCCGTCGTCACGGACGTGCATATCGCGCATCTCGCCCTGGCGGCGACCAAGCAGTTCGACCACAACGCCCTGGTAGTCGTTGCCGACCTCGACCTCAACCAACTCCATCGGCTCAAGCTTGACCCCCTCGGGGGACTCGTGGAAGATCACCTCGGGCTTCGAGACCTGGAACTCGTAGCCCTCACGACGCATATTCTCGATCAGAATACCAAGGTGCAGCTCGCCGCGCCCGCTGACGAGGAACACATCGGCGCTATCGGTGTCCTGCACGCGCAGCGCCACGTCGCGCTCCGTCTCCTGATAAAGCCGCTCGCGCAGCTTGCGTGAGGTGACGAAGGTACCCTCGCGGCCCGAAAGGGGGCTAGTATTGACGCCGAAGGTCATCCGCACCGTCGGCTCCTCAACCTTAATGGTGGGCAGCGCCTCGGGCCGGGTGGCATCGGTGATCGTGTCGCCGATGTTCGCGTCACCGATGCCAGCGATAGCGATGATGTCACCTGCTTTGGCGCTCTCAACCTCTTCGCGATGGAGGCCATTGTAGGTGAAGAGCTGGTTAAGCCTAGCCGGGGTCTGGACGCCATCGCGGTCAATCCGCACGAGGGGCTGGCCCTTGGTGATCGTGCCGCGATAGAGCCGCCCGGTGACAATCTTGCCCTTGTAGTCGTCGTAGCTACTGGTGGTGACGAGGAACTGCGCGGGGCCGTCGGCGTCCACATCGGGGGCGGGGATGCGGGCAATAATCGCCTCGAAGAGCGGCTCCAGCGAATCGTGCATCTTCAGGGGCGAGCGGCCCGAGTGGCCGAGCAGCGCGTTGGTGAAGACCGTGCCGAACTCGGCCTGCTCGTCGGAGGCGCCCAGATCGACGAAGAGGTCGAAGGTGGCGTTGACGACCCAGTTGGCGCGGGACTGGGGGCGGTCAACCTTGTTGACGACCACAATCGCCCGATGGCCCGCCTGAAGTGCCTTCCGCAGCACAAACTTGGTCTGGGGCATCGGGCCGTCCACCGCATCAACGAGCAGCAGCACGCCATCAACCATATTCATGACGCGCTCGACCTCGCCGCCGAAATCGGCGTGGCCGGGGGTATCAACAATGTTGATCTTGAGACCCTTGTAGATGACGGCGGTGGTCTTTGAGAGAATGGTGATGCCGCGCTCGCGCTCCAGCGCATTGGAGTCCATCATACGGACATCAACGGTCTGGTTATCGCGGAAGATGTGGCTCTGCTTGAGCATCGCATCCACGAGCGTAGTCTTACCGTGGTCAACGTGGGCGATAATAGCAATGTTACGAATATCGTCTCGACGCATAGAACCTCGGCGCCTGAGCGGCGCAATTGGGGCGCGCGGTGGCGCCCATCTAACATATAGTGCGCCCAGGCACCTACGTGGGCACCTGAGCGCTGCTTTGCGCCTTATTGTACCACAAGGCGGGGGATGGGGGTGGGCGGGGTGGTGCCGCTCGCACATGGCACTCGGATAAGGGCTGAGCGTATAATGGGGCTGCATTCAGCAATGAGCAGTTTATGATCTCTGCACCTACGATCTTTGAGCAGACGCTGGCGGCGGCGCAACAACTCGCCCCACGTGATCAGGCTCGGTTGATCGCACGCCTAGCCGATGCGCTGGCGAACACACCGACAGTCTGGTTACCCCCGCATCCAGATGCGGGCAACCTTCCGATCCCGGTGATCACCGAAGGGCAGTGGGATGCAGACATCCCCACAAGCCGTGCGGAGCTTTACGCCGATGACGAGCGCTGCTGAGGTGCTTTCGCTAATCGAGACCTGACAGTTGCGCGCACCAATCAGGTCTACCATTGGGGAAACAATGGGCGGACTAGAAGCTGGAAAGTACTACCATATTTATAATCGCGGGAACAACCGTGAGAACCTCTTCGCTGAAGCGCGCAACTATGCGTACTTTTTGAAGCTCTATACGAATCACATTGAGCCAGTAGCCGCCACCTTCGCCTACTGTCTGCTGCGTAACCATTTTCACCTACTCGTGCGAATCGCTGAGCCTCGACCCGTGCAGAGTACGCCAAGCAGAGCCTTCTCGAACTTGTTTAACGCCTACGCCCGTTCGTACAATCGGGCGTATGGACGCACAGGCTCCTTATTCCAACGGCCATTTGGTCGCATTGAGGTCATGTCCGAGGCGTACCTGAAGCATCTGGTGACGTACATTCACACGAACCCACAAAAACACGGTTTTGTCACGGACTTCCGTACCTGGCCGTACTCGTCGTATCATGCGCTGACCGCAACGATGCCCACGCGCCTCCAGCGTGACGAGGTGCTTACTTGGTTCGCTGGGGATGAACTGCGCGAGGCTCAACTAGGCGGCATCACAGCGAATGAGCTTGAGAAGCTGATGCCCGACGATTTTAGCGATGCTTAGACATGCCCGGTGCGCGGGTGATCCGACGGTGCAACCAGACCTGTCCGGGACGCGGGTGATCTCACGGCGTCCCCAGACCGGTCAGGTGCGCGCACGGACGCACCTGCGTGGGTGCAAGATCATCCGTTGCGCGCACCTGACAGGTCTACCTTGGGTTGCGCCAAAGCTC
>CAIWXH010000089.1 GCA_903916565.1 uncultured Oscillochloris sp.
CACATGCTCGTCATTGGTGATGTGGTAGACCTTGCCGATGGCGGCATGGCTTTCTAGCGCCAGGGCGATGGCGTGGGCCACATTTTCAACATAGGTTATGTCAATGAGGTTCCGCCCAGCACCGACCTGCGGCAGCCGACCAACCCGTGCGGCGGCGACCAGACGTGGGAGCAGCGCACGGTCACCCGGCCCAAAGATCGCCTTGGGCCGCAGGGTCACGGATGGCACACCGTGGGCCACCAGCACCAGCGCCTCGGCGTGCGCCTTGGTGCGGGCGTAGGCCGAGCTGAAGTGGCGCGGGTAGGGCGCGTCCTCGGTGGTGCCGATGTGGTCGCGCCCCGTAAAGACGACGGCGGGCGATGAGATGTAGACGAGACGCTCGACCCGGTGCTGCGCGCAGCCCGCCAGCACCGCCGCCGTGCCCCCAACATTGATCGCACGGAAGTCGGCCAACCGTCCCCACGGGGCCGAGAGGGCGCCCGCATGGACAACGGCGTCGCGCCCGCGACAGGCCGCCGCCACCGCCGCGCTCTCGCGCAAATCGCACTGGACAGTCTCAAGGCCCAGCGCGACAAGCGGCTGAACCTCGCGGAAGTCGCGCCCGAGCATGGCGACCTGATGGCCCTGGCGGTGAAGCAGCATGGCGCTGTGACGGCCAAGAAAGCCAGTGCCGCCGGTGATGAGGATACGCATTGCACCCCTTGTGGGTGCCCACAAGGGGCACCCGTACGACGACTCGTCACTCGCCACTCAGCGTAAGTGCGTCCCAGACAACGCACTGGTCGCGCCCGCTGTGTTTGGCCTGATAGAGCGCATGGTCGGCATGGGCCAGCAACTCGTCGAGGTTGTTTGCGCCAGCGCTGAGGTGGGCCAGCCCCCCGCTTATCGTGACCGCGATGCGTAGCTCGCCAGCCGCAACGGGCGACTCGCGGATCGCCTGAAGGATGCGCTTGGCGATCTGGCAGCTCTCGGCCAGCGACGTATACGGCAGCAAGACGACGAACTCTTCACCGCCGTAGCGCCCCAGCAAATCGCTTGGGCGTATATGCTGCTGGAGCCGCCATGCGACCGCCTGGATCACCACGTCGCCGACTTGGTGCCCATAGGTGTCATTGACCCGTTTGAAGTAGTCTATATCCAGCATCAAAACGGCCAGATCGTACGGTGGCTGACATGCGTGCCCAAAGAGCTTCGCGGCCTCGGCATGGAAGTGACGGCGATTAGACAGGCCGCTCAGCGGGTCAATGGTCGCCAGATACGCTAACTCCGCTTCGACGAGTTTGCGTGCGGTCATATCCTCTTTGACCGCGACGTAATGGGTTGTCTGGCCCGTCTCGTCGCTGATTGGCGCAATCACCGTCAGTTCCCAGAACTCCGAGCCATCCTTCCGCCGATTGCACAGCTCGCCGCGCCACGTCTGCCCAGCCAGCAAGGTCGCCCACAGATCGGTGTAGATGGTGTGCGGCATCTGAGGCGATTTGAACACACGCGGGTTCTTCCCAACTACCTCGGCGAAACTATAGCCGGTCGAGCGCGTAAAGGCGGCGTTGACATACTCAATGTTGGCCGCTAGGTCGGTGATCAGAATGGCACTCGGACTCTGCTCGACGGCAATTGAGAGCTTACGCAGCCGCTCATTGGCGACGACAAGGTCAGCGGTGCGCTCGGCCACGTGGCCCTCAAGCCCACGGATCAGGCTGTTGAGTTCACGGACGAGGCGATTGAATGAGCGCGTCAGAAAGCCAATTTCGTCATTCGACGCGACCACAAGGCTGATCGCTCGGTTGCCGTCGTTGAGCGCCTGGATGCCGCGCAGCAGCGCGTTCAGCGGTCGCATCAGGCTATAGTACAAAATCAGTGGCAGCACGACCAGGAAGAAAAGGCTGCTGGCCAGGATCATGATCGCCAGCGGCATAAGAAACTGGTGGAGGTAGAGGCGAAAGGCGCGATATTCGTCATGGACACTGCCTTCCGGCCCGCCCTCTAGCGGCAGGCGGCTAAAATCCACCGCTGAGCCAGATGCATGTGCGGGCTTCGCGCCAATCGCCCAGATCATCGCGTTCGGGCGATCATCCGCCGCGTAGACATGGTTCGTGGGCAGGCCGTTATAGGTGAAGTCAAAGCTACCATCGGCGCGCAGCACTGTCTGGAAGGTGTATTCATCATCAGGGTAGTAGTACCCGCGTAGCCGCCAATAGGTGATCACCAGCCGGTCGCGCTCTTGGCGCGCAAAGACGCCCCCGTCGGGGCTGAGGCTCGGGTTCAGATCGACCAGGAGCGGCATGATCGCCGCCGTATCGAGAAAATGAAACTCAAGGTCGTTCGTGTTCACCGCGCCGTGCATCCCGATCACCCCATCATCGCTGACCGCGATCTGGTGTACCAACTGTCCGTAAAATGGCATGGTAAACGCAAGCGTGACCGATGGCTGCGGCCCCATGTTGTTGGTCAGGTGCAGCGACTGCCCATAGTTCTGCTCGAAGTGAAAGGGACTTTCGGTGATCGTGTAACCGCCGCGCTGATTAGGCGCAAAGTGCAGCGTGCGCTGATCGAGGACGACGGGCACGTAGCGGGCGGCATAGGCCGGGGCGACGAGCCAGGGCAGTATGCCTAAGATCGTCAGCATGCTGGTGAGGAACGCCCCCGCAAATCTAGTCGTCAGGGTGATCATCTCGGGCTGGGCGGCTAGGTAGTTAAGCGCAAAGAGGAACAGGCTGAGCAGAATTCCCACCGATATGTTGATATTGAGGAAGGGCCTGTCGATCTTGTCGAACGTGTTCAGCAAACTGAGGACGGTCAGCCAGAGCGGGATGAGAAAGATCAAGGCGAAGCGGCGGCGCGTGGGCATGCTCTTGCGCTGGATATGGTCGCGCACAAAGACGATCACCACCCAGAGAAAGCCGAGGATGGGCAGCGCTTCGAGTAACGCTGGGCGGTCGATGACCGTGCCTTGGTGCAGCAGGATCAAGCGCCAAGCCGTAAAGCCCGCTTCGAGGAGGCAGTAGCCGCCGCCGCACAGCAGCGCGATCCGGCGCTCGCCCCGCTGCATTGGCTCCGGCACGGGGAAGCTGTAGGCAAATTGAATCAGGAAGACCAAGCTAATTCCAAGGGCGAGGCTGTCAAGATAGATCACGGAGAGCCGCTCGGTTCGCAAGAACGCGACGTTAAGGAAGAAGAGCAGCGAGAAGACGGTCACGCTGAGAAAGAAGGCGAACAGCAGCGTGCTGTGGCGCGGGCGTGACCGACGCTCGCGCTTGAACAGCATGAAGCCAAGGTAGCTCGTAATCAACAGGGCGAGGACGAACTGGTTCAGGTAGCTGATCGCGGCTGGGGTCAGATAGAGCGAAGGCATCACCATGTTGATCTTCCTCAATCAGAACCGCTGTGGCACCCTAGCAGCCTGCGTACGATCAGATGTTCCCGCAGTATAGAGCAGAGAATAACAAATGCCGGGGCGATTCGCACTCGCCCCGGCATTGAATGGCCCGCGCTCAGCCGTCACTTGCCGCGCACCACCACATCCCCCGAAGTCGTGCTGATCGTCAGACTGGTGCTGCCGCCGCCCCGTGTCGCCGTAAAGCTCCGGCGCTCCTTGCTGCTCTCTCTGCCCAGGTCGGTCTGGATGCCGCCGCTGGTCGTGGTGACATCCAGGGCCAGGTTAGTCGCGTCAGCAAGCGTGAGGCGCACATCGCCCGAGATGTTGCTGATGCGACTGGTGGAGCGCTCGACCAGCGCCACATCAGCCGCAATGTCGCCGCTGGTACTCTCGATATTCAGCGTGGTTGGCGCAGCGCTCGTCAGGCGCAGGTTGCCCGAGATGCTGCTGAGCGTAACCGTGCCGCTGGCACCCGTCAGATGTACGTCGCCGCTGACGGTCTTGACGCTTGGGTTCGTGCTGGCACCATCGAGCCGCATAGCGCCGCTCACGCTCTCGGCGCGCAGGGGGCCAGTATGGCGCTGCACCGTAAGCTCGCCCGAACTGGTGTTGGCTGACAGGCTGCCGGTGGTGTCTTTGGCCTCAAGGCGACCACTGACCGTAGCGAGGCGCAAGTCGCCAGTCACCGTGGCGACC
>CAIWXH010000090.1 GCA_903916565.1 uncultured Oscillochloris sp.
CGGTAAGCATCATCGGAACTCCTTAGACAAGGTTTCAGGGGCCGGGTTTCAGGTTTCAGGCCGAACGCATCAGCAAGCCCTGGGTGCGCCCAAACTGAAAAGCATCCACGAACCTTGTCTTAGCGTGACGACCGGGTCGTGCTGACCGGGGCGGGTGCCGAGGTCACTACGCGCAGAACCGGGGCGGCGACGACCGGGGCGGCGGCAACTTCGGCCACGACGACCGGGGCGGCAGCGACTGGGGCGGCGACGACCGGGGCGGCGGCAACTTCGGCCACGGCGACCGGGGCCACGACGACCGGGGCGGCGACGACCGAAACGGCAGCGACTTGGGCCACGGCGGCGGTCGTGGTGGTCACCGTGGCGACCTGCGCTGTTTCGGGGCGAGCCAGCACGGCCCAACCAGCCAAGGCTCCTGCAATTGAGAGTGTCGTCACCGCCTGGAGGAGGCCCTTGGTGTCGATCACTTTGGTATATGGCTGCTTCATGGCGTTCGTGCTTCCTTAAAAATCGTCTCGCGCTACCTCCACACTATAGCGAACCTCGCTTGACCCTTCGTTGGAGTAGCGCACCAAATCTCCAACCTTCCTGCAAAGGTTGTGCGGATGGTCAACTTACCGCAGGGGCTTCAGCCCCCGGCTAGGTTTTGTTCAGCCCGCCTACGCGGGCTGAACGAGCCTGCGAAGGCAGGCTTCGCACCAAAAGAGCCGGGGACTTCAGTCCCCCGGCACTGCGCGGCGGGACATTGACGTAGCCCTGTCGCCCCCGTTCGCACCAAAAGAGCCGAGGGCTTCAGCGACTCGGCGGGCGCCATGGATGCGCCAATAAACCTTGTCGAAAGATAGGCACCCTGTTATAGTACGCGCCGGTTCGCCGCAGCGCGGTTCAGCCTTGCAACTCCGCGCACAGGGGTCTTATGGAACGTCGGAGCGTCTGGGCCAGCAACGGGCTGCTGGCCGTCGGCCTGTTTCTCCTCGCCCTGATCATCCGCGTCTGGCTGGCGGGCTACAGCCTCCCCTATGTCGAACACGTTGATGAGCCAGCAGTGATCGAAGTGGCGATTCGCATGGTGCGTGACGGCGACCTCAACCCGCACACCTTTCGCTACCCCTCCCTCACCTACGACCTCTTCGCCGCGACCACCCGCCTGCACCTCTGGTGGGGACTCGCCACGGGCCTCTACCACACCAGCCAGGACATCCCCTTTAAGAATAATGGTGTCACCAGCGCCCCGATCCTCTTCATCTGGGCGCGTACGCTCACCGCACTGCTAGGCGCCGCGACCGTGCCCGCACTCTTCGCGCTCGGACAACGGATGTTTGACCGCCGGGTTGGCCTGCTCGCCGCGCTCATCCTGCTCTTCACTTCGTTCCACATTCGGCACAGCCACTTCATCACCGTTGATGTGCCCACCGGCCTCTGGGTCGTCCTCATCGCCCTTGGCGCATGGGAAATCGCCAGCAGCGGGCGCTGGCGCGGCTATCTGCTGGCCGGCGTGGCGCTCGGCCTCGCCGCCGGGACAAAGTACAACGCGGCCACGGTCGTGCTGATCATTCCCGTCGCGCATCTGTGTTTCTGGCGGCGGGCCAGCTTCGGGCTATCCCTCATGCGCCTCGTGGCGGCGGCGGCGCTCTCGGGGCTGACCTTCCTCGCCACCACGCCGTACGCCCTGCTCGACTCCGCCGCCTTTCTGCGCGACCTAAGCTTTAACTCGTACCACTACAACCAGGCCGAACACGGCGACTTTGTCGGGCGCTGGCCCGTCGCAGACTACGCCTGGTTCTTCTGGGACGAAAGCCTCTACGCGCCGGGGGTCGTGGCGCTGCTGGCTGGACTCATTCCGCTGGCTCGACGCTTCCGCGCCCAAGTCGCGCTGCTCAGCGTCGCCAGCATCCCGCCGATCCTGCTGCTGCTGAACTACGGAACGCACTTCACGCGCAACCTGCTGCCCGTCCTGCCACTGCTCATCCTGCTGGTCGCGGCGGGCGGCCTGACCCTGGTTGACGTAATCGCCAAACGGCTGCCGCCGCGCTTCGCCCCGGCGATTCTCGCCGCCTGCTGCGCCGCGCTGCTGCTGCCCCACGTCTACGCGACCTACCAGCACCTTGATTACTGGAGCCGCACGCACAGCATGGTGCAAGCGTCAGACCGCCTGAAGGAACTGCCGCAGGGCGCCCGCATCGCCGCCGAGCTTCCGGCGACGCTCTTCGGCGGCTACGTCGCGATCTACCCGGTCAAGCGCATCACCGAGCAGCCGCTGGCGTGGTATCGCGCCAACGGCTTCCGCTACCTCGCCGTCAACGATGATTTGCGTACCGCAGAAGATAGCGCCGCCTACACTCAATTGAAGGACGCCGCCACAGTGGTGGTGGCCTATCCGCCGCGTCGGGCAGCGGCGCAACCCGGCCCCAGCGGGGCGATTCTCGACTTGGGCATAGACCCGGCGCAACTGCTGTTTGTGCGCCACCATCTGCGCTTCGGCGACCAGATCGAACTTTTGGGCTACGAGATTCAACCCGGCGAGCCACGGGCGCGCAGCACGCCGCTTGCTGGCGCCGACACGCGCACGCTTAGCGCGGGCCAGCCGGTGCAAATCAACCTCTACTGGCGCGGGCTACAGGCAATGGACAGCGACTACACACTCTTCGTCCACGTCCTCAACGGGCGCGGCGAGCGCGTCGCCCAGCGCGACATGCCCCTGCGCTACGAGGATTATCCGACCTCGCACTGGCAGCCGGGGGAACTGGTGATCGACCGGGCGGATCTGCCGCTGCCGTCCCTGCCGCCAGGAACGTACCGCCTAGAGCTTGGCCTGTACGACGCGGCGAGCGGCGCGCAGTTGCCGCTCGGCGGGCCTGCGGCAGCGCCGCTGACCGTGGAGGTGCGGTAGTACACGTCGGCGGAAATGCGCGGCAGGTTTTTTACCACGAAGGTCACGAAGGTCACGAAGGCCGAACCGCGTCCTGCTGCGGAATCTCCCCTCTCCCCTTGAGGGAGAGGGGCAGGGGGTGAGGGGCAAAGGCCGGTGCAGGATCGGCTTATTTGCAAGGTATCCCGCTGCCCGCAAGCTGGTTCATCTGGTGCGCCGAGCGGGTGCCCGGCCCGTGCTGCTGCTCACCTGGGGGCGGCGCGACGGACTGCCCGAGTTCGGGTTTCGTGACTTTGACGCGATGCAGACCCAGATCACCAAGGGCTACCTGACCATTGCCGACGAGTTACAGGTGACCGTGGCACCCGCCGGAGAAGCGTGGCGGCGCGGGGTAGCGCACGACACGGGCCTCGCCCTGTGGCAGACCGACGGTAGCCATCCCAGTTTACTCGGCTCCTACCTCACCGCTTGCGTCCTCTACGCCACGATCTTCGGCGTCAGCCCCGTCGGCCTAGCGGCACCAAACGGGGTGCCACGCGAGGCGGCGGAACGCCTACAGCAGGTAGCCAACACGGTCGTGCTGGACGACCCTGCACGCTGGCATCTGACTCAGTAGCCCCGGCCAGCGCACGGCGGGCGCGTTGCTGCCGCACCCGTTCGACCCTTTCGTTGCGCTTACATAGTGTCCTAAGCGCCATCAGATTCGACGCCTAAAAGGTATCCGTATTCAAGAGGCCACCCAGCGCTGATCCTCGCCGTGAAGCATCACCATCTGCCGCAGGGTCATCTGCCCAATGCGCGAAAACGTCGATCGGTTAATCGTCCCACGATCAAGCAACTCTGTGGGTGTGCAATTGCTGGTGATAATCGTCCAGCCACC
>CAIWXH010000091.1 GCA_903916565.1 uncultured Oscillochloris sp.
ACCCCAATGATGTCTTGTGTAGGTGCAACGCACGAGCGTGCGTATCTACTACTATAGTACAAATGATCGACACTGTCAAGGTGAAGAAAACGCAAAAGAACACAACAAAACGCGAGATTTCTTACAAACGCAAATAATACCCTGCTCTACGCACGACGGAGCGGCTTTCGCACTAGCCCGCAGTCGATCTCGGCGCAAACGGACGCGAGCTACTTGGGCGTGGCGTTGCGTGAAGCGTACGCTGCGGGCAGCGCAGGCGCCGCGACGCGGTCGCCCTTCCCCGCGCATGCCACGACCGAGGGCTTTGTCTCAGGCTATGCGGCGTCAATGGTGGTTGACGGCCAGATTACGGGCGTGCTGGAGATTGGCCACCGTGCGTCACTGGAGCTTGATGCCGAAGGCGTGGCCTTCCTTGAGACGCTGGCGGGCCAAGGGGCGATTGCCCTCGCCACGTTCCGTTTGCTCACCGATCTTGAGCGCTCGAATGAGGCGCTGGTGCGAGCGTATGACGAGACGCTGGCTGGCTGGGGCTATGCGCTTGAGTTGCGCGATGGTGAGACACGCGGCCACACTCAGCGGGTCACTGAGCTGACGGTTAGACTGGCCGAGGCATTCGGCATCACGGATGAGGCGCTGACCCAGATCCGGCGTGGGGCGATGCTGCACGACATTGGCAAGCTGGGCGTGCCTGACTCCATTCTGCTCAAGCGTGGTCGGCTGACTGATGAGGAGTGGGCGGTGATGCGGAAGCACCCGATCTACGCCTACCAATGGCTACGCCCCATCGCCTATCTCTCGCCAGCCCTGAGCATTCCCTATTGTCATCACGAGCGCTGGGACGGCCACGGCTACCCACGCGGTCTGAAGGGCGACGAGATTCCGTTCGAGGCGCGCCTCTTCGCCGTGGTGGATGTGTGGGACGCCCTTTGCTCAGAGCGGCCCTATCACCTGCCGTGGTCGCTTGAGCAGGTGCGCGCCTATCTCATTGAGCATGCCGGCAGCCACTTTGACCCGGAGGTGGTTGCGATGTTTCTTCAGGTTGTTGATGATGGGGATGTGCCACGGGTGCGCGAGGCGGGCCGCTGAAGACGGCTAGAGCCGCCCTTGTGCTTTTAGGCGCAGGTAGGTGTTCACCACCCCGGCGCTGAGCTTGTCGGCTGGCACATCAACGGTAAGCACGCCCGAGCGCTGGAGCCGGTCAAGGAGTGCGCGGCGCTCGTCGAGCAACCCTTCGGCGACCGCACGCCGGTAGAGGTCGGCGCTGTTGGTGGCGGGTTGCCCCGCCGCGCCGCTAATGAACGGGTCGCTCACGGTCACGCAGAGCGGCAAGTGGTGGCGGGCCAAGCGGCTCAGATGGCGCACCAATGGCCCGGCAGCCTCGGGGGTCGCTAAGTCGGTGAAGAGCACGATGAGCGCCCGTCGCCGCTGCCGTCGCGCCAGGTAGCTCAGGGCGACGCCATGGTCTGCCTCTACCGGCTCGGGCTGAAGATTGTAGAGTGTTTCGAGCAGAATCTGGAACTGCGGCTTGCCCCGTCGGGGTGCCACATAGGCGCGCACCTCGTCGGCGAAGGCCAACATGCCGACGTGGTCGCCCCGCAGCCCTGCCACGTAGCTCAACATCAGCGCCGTGTTCACCGCATAGTCCAAGCGCATCAGTTCACCGACCGGCGGGGCCATCAGCCGACCGCAGTCCATCACGCAGATGACGTGCTGGCTGCGCTCGGTTTCATACTCAGTGGTAATGGGCTTGCCGCGCCGCGCCGTCGCCTTCCAGTTAATGCGCCGGAACTCATCGTCGGCGGTGTAGTCGCGCAGTCGCTCGAACTCGCCGCCGGTGCCGCGCACCCGCGAGACGCGCAGCCCAAGCTCGTGCAGCAGACCCTTGCGCGCCAGCAGGTCGTACTTCTTCAGCTCAAGCACATTGGGATAGACTCGCACATCGGCGTCCAGCGGGTAGCGCGCCTGACGGATGATCGCCCCAAGCGGCCCCCGGTAGCGGGCCACCACCGCGCCAAAGCGATAGTCGCCCCGTCGCAGGGGCCGCAGGTGGTAGCGGGCCTCGGCCACATCGTAGGGCGGGATGCTGCCACTTAGGAAGCGGGCGTCGGCAGGAAACTCGTGCGGGTGTTCGTCGCGCAGCGTGAAGGTGACGGGGCGCGGCGTGGTATTGGCGAGGATGACCGTCACCAGATTTTCGGCCCCCAGCGAGAGTTGCGGGTCGTGGATGCGCTCAACGTCGATCTGATGGGGGCGGGCGACCAGCAGCGCGTCGGTCACCGTTAGCCCGGCCACGACCGCTAGGTAGACCAGGGCGACCCAGATCAGCCCCGGCCCGAAGGCGGCAAGGGCGATCAGCGGCACCGCAAGCAAGAGCAACCCGAGGAGGCGCAGTGTTGGCAACATATAGGGGCCATTTTACCGCAACGGTGCCCTGAAATGGGCTTGGTGGCAGGGCGACCTCGACGTTCTCTCCTTTCGTACAAGCGCCTCAGTCCTGCGTGTGCCAAAACTGTACAGTCCCTACAAACCTAATACCCATACTTTGCCCAAAAGACGCGCTGATGTTCATTGACGGCACGCTCGACCACTGCGGCGCTAATCACTTTCAGGCGCACCAAAATCTGGCCGAGGCTGAGCCGATGCCCCTTCTGGTCAAGGCGTAGCTGCTCGGCGAGCGCCAGTTCGAGCTGTTCGGGCGTGATATGGCCCTGCTCAACCAGAAACTCACCAAGCACCTGCGGGGCTATCCGCAGGCGGCTCCGCTCCTGTTGCTGAACAATCAGCGCGTGGGCGAGCTTACTTGGCGTAATGAGGCCCTGGCGCAGCAACAACTGGCCCATGCGTCGATCAGTGGTGATCGGTGTCCCATTATTTTGGGCACGTAGCACCTCGCGCAACTCAGCGGGCGTGATCGCGCCGGTCTCGACTAGGATGTCGCCGAGCAGCTTGGCCTGCTGCGGCGGCGTGTGAAAGTGGGTCGGCTTCACCTCAGAGAGCAGCCGCATCGTGTGGATCTCGTTCAAGCGATCCTGCGCCGCCTTATTCGTGGGTTCAACAACCAGCACCGCATCAAGATAGGACTCGAGGATGTCTTGATCCGCAGGGGCAAGCACCGACGCCCGCTCAAGGCAATCGCGGCGCTGGTGCGGTTCAGTGACGAGCCGACTCATCGAGAGCCACGCATCAAGGCATTGATGGCCCTCAACGAGATGCGTACGGAGGACTGCTATGTTATCGCGCTCGTGTACGACGGTAGGACAGGGGAAGGTACACAACATTATTCGGCTCCTCGTTGACCCCCGTGATGTCAAGGCCGGTTAGTTTAGGACCTACAATTATACAACGGAGCACGAACCGACTCATGGCAAATCTGCGACGTTTTGTGCGAACCACACCGCACATTCATCTGCCAGCCCCCGCCCGGTCGCTGAAGCCACGGGCTACGCGATGCGAAGGCCGGTTGCCACGCCAGCCCTCACCCCCCAGCCCCCTCTCCCTGAGCGGGAGAGGGGGAGCCGGCGGCACATGCTACAATGCCGACGCAGCAGACGCGATGCGCTGTACTGAAGGAGTGCTTTGTGACGCTTGAGTCTGAGCCGACGGCCCCGCAGCGTCCCTTCCCACTGGTGGGCTTCAGCCCTCAAGACAAGCCCAGCACCGCCAGCATCAACGCTTGCGTTCACTGCGGGCTTTGCCTCGCCTCGTGCCCGACCTACCGTGAGACCGGGCTGGAGCTGTCGTCGCCGCGTGGGCGCATCCATCTTATGAAGGCCGTAGATGAGGGGCGCATCGGTCTCGCCAGCGTGGTCTTCCAGGCCCAGATGAGCCAATGCCTGAACTGTCGCGCCTGCGAGGCGGTCTGTCCATCAGGCGTGCCGTACGGGGCGATCCTTGATGCGAGTCGGGCGCAGATCGCGCAGGCCAGAGCCGTTGGCACAGCCAAGCAGTCCACGCCGAAGGACGACGCATCCGCAAGTGGCGGACTGTCGCCGCGTCCTCTCTGGCAGAAGGCGCTGCGCGGCGTGGTCTTCGGCGCGCTGTTTAACGATATGCGCCTTTTTCGGGCCTTCTCGGGCGCGCTGAAGCTGTACCAGCAGAGCGGTGCCCAGTGGCTCGCCCGCAGCAGCGGCCTGCTCACGCTGATGGGCTTGGCCGAGATGGAGACGATGCTGCCGCCGATCCGCGCGCGCTTCCTCGTCCCTCGGGGCCAGATCTATCCGGCTGAGGGCACTCGGCGCTACAGCGTGGCGCTGCTCACCGGCTGCATTATGGGCACCGCCTTTGCCAACGTTCACGCCGCCACCATCCGCGTGCTGCAAAAGAACGGCTGCGAGGTGATCGTGCCGCCCAACCAGGGCTGCTGCGGCGCGCTGCACAACCACGGCAGCGACCTCGACGGCGGGCGGGCGCTGGCCCGCCGCAATCTCGCCGCCTTCGAGGGTCTCGGCGTGGACGCGATCATCAGCAACGCCGCCGGCTGCGGCAGCACGCTGAAAGAGTACGGCCACGCGCTGCACGACGACTGGCACGAGCGGGCGGTGGCCTTTAGCCGCAAGGTCAAAGATATTCACGAGTTCCTCGCCAGCAGCGGCCTCAATACCGCTGCCCTTGGTCGCCTCGACGTGTCGGTGACGTACCAGGAGCCGTGTCACCTCGCGCACGCCCAGCGGCTGACCGAGCCGCCGCGCACGCTGCTCCGGGCCATCCCTGGCCTCGCGCTCCGCGAGATGCACGAGAGTGCGCTCTGCTGCGGCAGCGCCGGGATCTACAATGTGACCCAGCCGGTGCTGGCGGCGCGCCTTGGTGCGCGTAAGGTTCGCAATGCGTTGGCTACCGGCGCACACGTGATCGCCACCGGCAACCCTGGCTGCGCCCTGCAACTGGCGAGCGAGCTACGGCGCCGTGGCGAGCAGGTGCAGGTGCGCTTTATCGTCGAGCTGCTTGACGAGAGCTACCGGCGCGGCGCGTAGGGAGATGGGGAGGTGGGGAGATGGGGAGATGGGGAGATGGGGAGATGGACTCTACACCTCCACACCTCCCCACCTCCACACCTTCGCACCGCTACAACGTAAGCGCATTGGCGCGACTGTGGAGCTGGAGCTTCTTCATTGCGTCGCCCGTGTGGTACTTGATGGCCCGCTCGCTGTAGCCGAGCAACTGGCCGATGGCAGGGTACGTGTAGCCCTGGGCCAGCAGGGTCAGCACCTGCACCTGCTGGGGCGTCAGGGTGAGCGCCAAATTCGTCGGCGCGGGCGGCTCGCCCGTCGGATGCGCCGCCAGTTCGTGCAGCACACGCTGGGCCAGTTCGGTCGAGAGCGTCGTCTCGCCGCGTGCGAACCCCTGAATCTGCTCGCAGAGATCCGTCGCGTCCATGCTTTTCAGCAGGTAGCCCGCCGCGCCAGCCTTGATCGCCGCAAACAGAGTCGCCTCGTCCTCGGCCACCGTCAGCATCGCCACATGCACCCACGGCAGATCCGCCAGGATCGTACGCATCGCCGTGATCCCGCTCATGGTTGGCAGCGTGACATTCATCAGCACCACATCGGGGCGCAGGGCGCGCGCCCACTCGACGGCGGTTGGCCCGTCGCCCACCGCGCCGACGACCGCAAAGCCGCGCCGCTGCAGCAACTGCCAGAGCGCCTGGAGGAAGAGCGGGTTAGCGTCAACCAGCAGCACCCGCAGCTCCGTCGGCTCCTGGTCAGAGGTCGGTCGGAGCGGCACCGCAAGCTTCACGGCGGTGCCCTGGCCCGGCGTCGTCGTGAGTGTCAGCGTGCCGCCGATCTCCTCGGCCCGCTCGCGCATAGTCTGCAGCCCAACGCCTGCGGTGGCGTGACTAGGGCTAGTGAGATCGAACCCGCACCCCTGGTCGCTTACCAGCACCATGAGCCGTTCGCCCTCCACCCAGACGGTAACCTCGGCGCGTTGCACCCCGGCGTGCCGACGGACGTTGGTCAGCGCCTCTTGCACAATGCGTAGCTGCTGCGCGCCGACTGACGGTGTGATTGCGGCGGTGCCGACTTCGGCGCTAATGGTTAGCTCGGTATGCAGATTGTGGACTTGGGCCATCCACTGGACGTAGCGATGCAGCGCTGGGATGAAGCTGTCCAGATCGGGGGCCGGCGCGTGCGCGGGCCGCTGCGCCCGCGCCGCCAGGATAACGTCGCGTACCTCGATCTGGCTCTCTTGCGCCACCGCGATCAGCGAGGCCAGGGCGGCGTCAGCCTTCGCCAAGCGACCGCTGGTGATCGTGTCGCGGATGGACTGGGCGTGGACATTAATGTAGGCCAGCACCTGCCCCAGCGAGTCGTGCAACTCGTGGGCCACCCGCTCGCGCTCGCGCAGCGTGACCATCGCGTCGGTCTGTTCGCTGAGCAGCGTCTGCGTGCGCTTCTGCTCGCTGATGTTGAGTACCAGCAGCAGACCAGCGCTAGGCACCCCGGCTTCGTTGTGAATAGGTACCCCATAGAGCTGGTACCAGCTTGCCCCGATGCTGATCTCCACCTCGGTGGGCGAGCGTCCCGCCAGCGCAGCGCGGCAGATCGGCTCAATCTGGGCCGCGACCTCCAGTGGAAACACTTCCCAGAGCGTGCGCCCCTCGACCATGGCCGAGTTGAGGCCGTGGCTCCCGAGGTCGTGCCCATCGGCCACCAGATAGCGCAGTTCGTGGTCAAAGAGCAGGATCGCCCCATTGGGAAAGTGGTGCACCAGGGCGCGCAGCCGAGCCTCACTCGCGTGCAGGGCCGACTCGATCCGCAGATGCTCGCTGACGTCACGGCTCACCCCGAACAGCACCTCCTGGTTGCCCCAGCGCCCACGAATCACCTTGGTTTCAACCGGGAAGCGTTCGCCGCTTTTGGTCATGAGCGAGAGCGGGCAGACCGCCCGGCGCCCGGCCATCATATCGGCGATGATCGTCAGCGCCTCGGCGTGGAGTTCGGGCGGGTGAACCATCAGCACCGGCTGGCCCAGCAACTCCTCCTCGCGGTAGCCCAGGCGCTGGATCACCAACTGATTGACGCGCAGCATCGTGCCATCTTGCGCCAGCACAAAGAGAAAATCCTGGAGCGAGTCGAACAGCGCCTGCCAGGATTGTTGGCCAACGCGCAGCGATGCCTCGGTCTGAATGCGGATGATCGCCTGGCCGACCTGCGCGGCAATCGCCTCAAGGGCGTTACGAACATCAAGTGGCACCTCGTCGTAGACGTGTGAACCCAGATTGAGGCAGCCGATCACCTGGCCCTGGTAGCTGAGGGGCAGCATTACGACGGCGCTAAGCCCCTCATGAAAATCGCTGGCTTGCGTAGTCACGCTGGCATAGGGCGTGTAACAGGGCTGGCCCTGCATCACCAGCCGGACGCGATCCGAGTCGGCCAGCCAGTGGCTTGTTCGGGACAAAAAGCCCTCGGAGAGATTGCGGGCGAAGACCAGCGTCAGGTCGCCCGTCGCTGGGTCAACCAGATAGAAGCCCCCGCAATCGAACTGCGCGACCCGCAGCGCGATGTCCAGACAGATGGGCAGCGCAACCTCAAGCGACGAGGTGGCGGCGAGCGCCTGGGCCAAATCGCGCTGCGCCGTCAGTTGCTTTTGGGCCAGCTTGCGCGCGGTGATGTCGCGCCCAAACGACTGGATCTCGATGACATGGCCCTGGGCATCAAACACCGCGTGGTCAGTCCATTGATCCCAGCGCACCCGCCCGTCGGGCAGTTGCACGCGATGCTCGTAGCTAACCACAGGTTGCTCTGGCCCCAAGGCGGCCAGATGGGCGCTGACCCCAGGGCGCTCATCCGGGGGGATAAAGTCGAAAAAAGTGCGCCCGAGCAGTTGCTCTGGCGCCGTCTGAAGATCACGCGCATAGGCATGATTGACGTAGGTGAGCGTCCCATCGGGGCGGAAGCGACAGATCCACTCGGTCTGGTAGGCGAGCACATCTTCAAGGGTGGCGAGCTGCGCCTCTAGCTGCGCGATCCGCGCACGCAGCGCCACCGCATCGGGCAACGGCTCCGCAGGAAGGCTTCCAGCCTGAATCGCCATCGTATGCCTCCGGAATGTTCTTTTAGACAAGGTGTCAGGTGACGGGTTTACCGTTCGTAGTGGGGGCTTCAGCCCCCGATTCGCCCTTGACGCGGCTGAAGCCGCTACTACGAACAGCGCGAACCGTAAAGCATTCACGAACCTTATCTTAACGTATCAGCCATAGTCGAGCAGAACCAGCTTCCATCCTACGGCTGAAACGGGCCTAGGGCAAGCCGCATGGCGGCCATAGGCAGGGTGGTTGCAACGTCGCCTTTTCCCCCTCTCCCCCGGCCCCTCTCCCACAAGGGGAGAGGGGAGATTCCGCAGCAGGATGTGTTCGGCTCCCCCTCTCCCGCGCTGGGAGAGGGGGCTGGGGGTGAGGGTTGGCGCGGTAAGATGACTTTGCAACCGCCATGGCGGCAACAAGACGGTGCAGCACAGCAGCCCCGCATCAGAACCAGCCCCCCTTTCGTGTACAATAGGGCGCATACATTCGACGAAGCAACACTAGGCTCGCTGACGAGCAGATAAGGTTACGGTGGCTCAGATAACCCAAGATGAGCTGAAGCGCCGCGCCGCCGAGCGGGCGGTCGAGCTGATCCGTCCGGGGATGGTGGTCGGGCTAGGCTTTGGCAGCACGGCGCTCCACGCGGTGCGCCGCATCGGGGCGCTGATCGCCTCGGGTGAGCTGTACGACATCGTGGGCGTGCCGTGCGCTGCGGGGACTGAGGTGGAGGCACGCCGTCTCGGTATTCCGCTGTCTACGCTTGACGAGCAGCCCCGCGTGGATCTCACCATTGACGGTGCCGATGAGGTAGACCCGCGCCTCAATCTGATCAAGGGCGGCGGCGGGGCGCTGCTCCGCGAGAAGATGGTGGCCCAGGCGAGCCTGCGCGAGGTGATTATCGTTGATGAGTCCAAGCTGTCGGCGGCGCTCGGCACGATCTTCGCGCTGCCGGTGGAGGTGGTGGCCTTCGGTTGGGGCGCGTCGGCACGCTTCATCACGGGTTTGGGCGCCCGCGTAACCCAGCGCCTCGCCGGGGATAAGCCGTTCGTGACTGACCAGGGCAACTTCATCCTCGATTGCGTGTTTGGCCCCATCGCCGACCCGGCGGCGCTGGCGGTGCAGCTTGAGCGACGGGCCGGGATTGTGGAACACGGCCTGTTTCTCGGCCTCGCGACGGATCTGTTTGTGGCCGCCGCCGATGGTGTGCGGCATGTCGAGGTTCCGCACGCCGCCTGAGCTGAGAGCAAGCCTATGCGTATCCTGGCTGGCGATATTGGCGGAACCAAGACGATCTGCGCCCTGTTTTCAGTCGAGACAGGCCCGCACGTCCCCCTGGTCGAGGCCATTTTCCCAAGCGCGCAGTACGATAGCCTCGAAACCATTCTGCGGATTTTTATGGCCCGCCACCCCGCGACGGTCACAGCGGCCTGCTTCGGGGTCGCTGGGCCGGTGGTCGAGGGCCGCGCCGAGATTACCAACCTGCCGTGGGTGATCGAAACCGAGCGGATCGGCGCAGCGCTTGGGGGGGCTACGGTCTCGCTGATCAATGATGTGAAGGCCGTGGCCCAGGCGGTGCCCTTTCTTGAGCCGACCGATGTGGCGACGCTCAATCAGGGCGAGCCGGTGAGCGGCGGGGCGGTCGGTGTCATCGCTCCCGGCACGGGCCTCGGCGAGGCGTTCCTCACCTGGGATCAGGGCCGCTACCGCGCCCACCCCTCTGAGGGCGGCCACGCCAGTTTCGCCGCCACCACGCCCACCGAGGCGGCGTTGCTGACCTATCTGCTTGAGCAGCATCACCACGTCAGCTATGAGCGGGTCTGCTCTGGCATGGGGCTGCCCAATCTCTATGCCTATTTCCGCGACCGGGTCTTCCCGCAGGAGACGCCCGCCGTGGCGATGCAGTTAGCCTCAGCGGGCGACCCCACGCCGATTATCGTCAGCGCTGCGCTCGATCCGCTTGAGCCGTGCCCAATCTGTGTGGCCGCCGTGGAGTGTTTTCTGGGCATCTTGGGCAGCGAGACGGGCAATTTGGCGCTGAAGATCCTGGCGACCGGCGGGGTCTACCTGGGCGGCGGCCTCCCGCCGCGCCTGCTGCCCCAACTGCGCGGCGAGCGCTTTCTGACCGCGATGCGGAACAAGGGGCGCTTCCGCGATCTGTTGGCGCGGGTGCCAGTCCACGTGATCCTCAACCCGAAGACGGGCCTCTTCGGCGCAGCGGCGTACGCGATGCTGTCTATCGGGAAGTAGCATGGCGCGGTTGCAACGTCCGGTTGCCGCGCCAGCCC
>CAIWXH010000092.1 GCA_903916565.1 uncultured Oscillochloris sp.
GGCGAAGGGCCGTGCGTTGCCGACTGCCGCCGTGCGCCCCATGTGAATCTCGTAGCCCTCGATGGGCGCGCCAGCCGCCCACGGCACCTCGGCGATGGCGCGCACCTGCTCGGTGCGCTTGGTTGCGGCGAAGATGGTCACGACGGGCAGCAGGCCCAGCCCCGGCTCGTCGCCACCGGCACCTTCGACGCCAAGCGGGTCGCTGATGCGCTGCCCCAGCAGTTGGTAGCCGCCGCACACCCCAACCACGGCCCCCGGAAAGGCGCGCAGCGCCGCATCAAACCCACGCTCGTGCAGCCAACGGCGGGCGGCAAGCGTGTGCTTGGTGCCGGGGAGAATCACGGCGGACGCCCCGGCGAGTTGCGCGGGACGGGTGATGTGGCGCAGCGTGACCCCCGGCTCGCTCGCCAGGGGCGCGAAGTCGTCGAAGTTGGCGATGGCGGGCAGATGCACCACGGCGAGCACCAGGTCGCCCGCCCGCTCGGGCGCGGTGCCGGGGCGCTCCAGCGCGACCGCATCCTCTTCGGCGAGGCCCATGTCGGTGAGCCAGGGCACCACGCCGACGACGGGCAGCCCGCTGCGCGCTTCAAGAATGGCGATGCCGTCGGTGAAGAGCGTCGGGTCGCCACGAAAGCGGTTGATCACCAGCCCGCGCACCAGGGCGCGCTCGTCGGGGTCAAGCAGCATCAGCGTGCCGAGCAGTTGGGCGAAGATGCCGCCGGTGTCGATGTCGCCGACCAGCAGCGTGCGCGCCCCGGCGTAGGTCGCCACGCGGGCGTTGACGATGTCACGCGGCTTGAGGTTCAGCTCGACTGGGCTACCGGCACCTTCGGCGATCACCAGATCATACTCGGCACGCAGGCTGTCCAAGTTGCGCGTCACCACATCCCACAGCAGATCGCGGCGCTGCCAGTAGTCCAAGGCGTCGAGCGAGCGCCAGGGTCGCCCTTCGACGATGATCTGGCTGCGCCGCTCGCCCTCGGGCTTGAGCAGGATGGGGTTCATCTGCACCGTCGGCGTGACGCGGGCGGCGGCGGCTTGCACGGCGATGCTGCGGGCGATCTCGCCGCCGTCGTCGGTCACCGCCGCGTTGTTGCTCATGTTCTGGGCCTTGAAGGGGGCCACGCTCAGCCCGCGCCGCGTGGCGATGCGGCAGAGCGCGGCGACCAGCGTGCTTTTGCCGACCGATGAGGCGGTGCCGAGAACCATTAGGACGGGTGCGCTCATGTTTTGCTCTGTTTGGCGATGATGGCTGGACGCCGCACGTTTTTTTGCCACAAAGGGCATAAAGGGCACGAAGGCCGGTGGAGTTCGCCGCACGTTTTTTTGCCACAAAGGGCACAAAGGGCACGAAGGCCGGAGCCGCGCAAGTTTTTACCACGAAGGGCACAAAGGGCACGAAGGCCGGAGCCGCGCAAGTTTTTACCACGAAGGGCACAAAGGGCACGAAGGCCGGTGGAGTTCGCCGCACGTTTTTTGCTGCAAAGGGCACAAAGGGCACGAAGGCCGGTGGAGTTCGCCGCACGTTTTTTGCCGCAAAGGGCACAAAGGGCACGAAGGCCGGAGCCGCGCTTTCTGCTACAAAATCTTCGTGGGCTTCGTGGTACCTGGGTGCTGACGGTGGGCTATCGGCTATCGGCTATCGGTTATCGGCTGTCAGCTCCCCCACGCGGCCAGCAGGCGTGCGTTCTCTTCCGGCTGGCGCGGCGCCACGCGCACCCAGGCGGGCAGCCCGAATGAGGTGCAGTCGCGTACCACGCAGCCACGGGCAAGCAGCGCCGCCCGCGTCGTCGCTGCGTCGCCAGTGTGAACGAGCAAAAACGGCAGATCGCCCCGCCACACGCTCAGCCCCAGCGCCCGCAGCCCCGCCAGCAACTCGTCGCTGGCGGCCCAGAGGCGCGGCATGGTCGTGGGCAAAAACAGTTCGTCGGCTAGTGCGGCCAAGCCCGCCGCCTGCGCGGCGCTGCTCACGCTCCACGCGGGCTGGTAGGCGGCCACGCGCTCGATCAGTGCAGGCTCGCCCAGCAGGTAGCCGAGCCGCAGCCCGGCGATGGCGTAGCTCTTCGTCAGCGAGTGCAGCCGCAGCAGACCAGCGGGCGCGTTTTGGTCGAGCGTGGCGGCGCTCGGGTTGTGGACGAAGGCGGCGTAGGCGCGATCCACCACGAGCAGCCCGTCGTGCGTGGCGCACTGTTCGGCTAGGGCGCACAGTTCGTCCGGCGCGAGGTCGGCGCCAGTTGGATTGTTGGGCGCGCACAGCCAGGTGAGGCGCGGGCGCTCCACCTCAACTATGTCGCTGATGGCGTATGGGTCGAGTTCGAAACCGTTGGCCTCGTGCGCCCGCCACGCGACCACGTGGGCACCCGTGAGCCGACACGCCTCGGCGTACTCGCCGTAGGTCGGCCCGATCACCAGGGCCGTGGCGCCAGGGGCGAGCAGGGCGCGGGCCAGCAGGTGAATCAATTCGTTGGCCCCGTTGCCGGGTAGCACCTGCGCGGGCGCGAGGTTGTGGTGCGCGGCCAGCGCGTGCCGCAGCGCCAGACAGCTCCGGTCGGGGTACGGGGCCACGTCAAGATGCGCCAGCGCTGCGCGCACCCCCGGCGGCGGGCCAAACGGGTTCAGATTGCTGCTGAAGTCCAGCAGATCGGCGGGCGTCAGCCCGAGCCGCGCTAACTCGGCGTGGTCGAGGGCACCGTGAGCTACCGCGTGTCCTTGGCCCATGCTGCCTCCAGCGCCTTCAGTTCGACGGGGATGCCGACGACGACGAGGTAGACGGCCTCGGCCTCGGCGGCGACGCGCTGGTTCGCCCAGCCCAGCAGGTCGCGGTAGACGCGGCCCAGCGGGTAGGCGGGCACGACGCCCTGGCCCACCTCGTTGGTGACGACGATCAGCGTCAGGTTGCGCTCGCGGGCGACTGCCAGCAGCGCCGCCACCTCTAGCATCACCGCTGGCTCCGGGTCGTTCTCGTGGGCCAGCAGCAGATTGGTGGTGAGCAGCGAGAGGCAGTCGAGCAGCACGACGGAGCCAAGCGGTAGCGCACGCATGGCAGGCGCGACGGCGAGGGGCGCTTCGACCGTGGCCCAGACGGCGGGCCGTTGGGCGCGATGGGCGGCGATGCGTTGGCGCATCTCGTCATCGCCCGCCTCAGCGGTCGCAATGTAGGTGACCGGGCGAGCCAGCCGCGCCGCGAACTGCTCGGCGCGGCGGCTCTTGCCGCTGCGCGCCCCGCCAGTGAAGAGGACGATCTGCCCAGGCGAAGCGCTCAAAATTCGATCCCCCGTTGGGCCTTCACGCCCTGGTCGCGATAGGGGTGCTTGATTTCGCGCATCTCGGTGACAAGGTCGGCAAACTCAATCAGCGCCTCGGGCGCATCGCGGCCCGTGATGATCAGGTGCAGCGTGGGCGGCTTGTTGGCGCGTAGCCACGCGACCACCTCGTCAGGGTCGAGCCAGCCGAGCTTCAGCACGTAGGTAAACTCGTCGAGCAGGAAGATGTCGTAGCCGCCCGTCGTGATCAGGCGCTTCGCCGCATCCCAGCCGTTGAGCGCCTTGGCCTGCGTCTCGTCGAGGTCGCGGCTCTTCCAGGTGAAGCCGTCGCCCATCGGGGTGAGCAGAACGCCCATCCGCATCAGGGCGCGTAGCTCGCCGTAGGTGGCGTTTTCGTGCTTGAAAAACTGGACGCCGCCGACGCGCATGTCGCGGCCCCAGGCCCGCAGCATGGTGCCGAGCGCGGCGGTGGTCTTGCCCTTGCCGTTGCCCGTGTTGACGATCACCAGCCCCTTTTGGCGCTGCCGTGTCGCCTCGGTCTGCTCGTCGCCGTTTGCTGTCTCCTCGGTTGCCTCAGTCACAGGTTGCCTCCGGGTGTGTAGGAAAAAGTGGCGTGATTAGGGGCGTGCCATAGACCGGATGGCAGCCGACGGCTACGGGCACACCGTAAGCGCGGGCGAGCATTCCGGCGGTCAGCACTTCGGCAGGCGTCCCAAGAGCCAGCAGCCGTCCGCCAGCCAACAGGGCCACGCGGTCAGCCACTAGGGCCGCTTGGTTGAGATCGTGGAGGGTCACCACGACTGCCATACCATCATTATGGGCGAGGCGACGGGCGAGGTCAAGGACTGCGACTTGGAAGCGCAGATCGAGCGCGGCGGTCGGCTCGTCCAGCAGCAGCGTGCGCGGCTCTTGCGCCAGGGCGCGGGCGAGAATGGCGCGGCGCTGCTCGCCGCCCGAAAGCGCGGCAAGCGGCCTGTCGCGCAGCTCGGCGACCCCGGCCCGTTCCATCGCCCGCTCGACGGCGGCCCGGTCATCCGCCGCCAGCGGCAGCAGCCAGCCCCGGCTCGGCGCACGGCCCAGGGCGACCAACTGCGCGACGGTGAGCGGCGACTGAATGCCGCCCTGCGGCGCCAGCGCGACGATGCGGGCGGCGGCGCGTGGCCCAAGCTGCCACACCGGGCGACCCGCCAGCAGCGAGACGCCGCCGCTCGGGCGCAGGATGCGGCCAAGCGCACGGAGCAGCGTCGTCTTGCCGGCGCCATTGGGGCCAATCAGCGCCAGCACCTCGCCGGGGCGCACGGCGAGGTTGACCGTCTCGACCACCTGGCGCCCACCGAGGGTGCAGCTCAGCTCACGGGCCTCAAGCGCAAGTGCCATGCTCATATCGCAATCCTCTACCAGTTGTGAAGCGCCATGCCCATCGGTGAGCGCTCGCCCGGTGGCGGAAGCCACGGGCTACAGGGTGCGAAGGCCGCCTACGCGGCCTGGATGCGCCTGCGAAGGCAGGCTTCGTCAACCAAGCGCCGGGGACTTCAGTCCCCCGGCTCAATGGTGTCCTCCACGGCTAAGCAGCCAGAGAAAGAACGGCCCGCCGATCAGGGCGGTGACGATGCCGACCGGCAGCTCGATGGGCGCGATGAGGCTGCGGGCGACACTATCGGCGACGAGCAGCAGCAGGGCGCCAATCAGGGCGCTGGCGGGGATGAGCCGGGCGTGGCTGGCGCCGCAGAGCGGGCGGGCGATGTGGGGCGCAATCAGGCCGACGAAACCGATGATGCCGCCCGCCGCGACTGCCGACGCCGTCGCCAAACTCGCGGCGGCGACGATGGCGCCTCTGGCGCGGCCCAGCGGCAAGCCCAGACTACGGGCCGTCTCCTCGCCCGAGGCCAGCGCGTCGAGCGGGCGCGCCAGCAGCCAGATCGCCCCGATGCCGAGCAGCAGCGGCGTCCCGCTTGTCGCCAGATGCGCCCAACTGCGCCCCGAAAAGCCGCCAAGCAGCCAGGCGAAAATCTCGACCAACTGCCCGCCGTTGAACAGCATCAGCAGCGAGACGAGCGCCGAAAGCAGCGTGCTGAGCGCCGCGCCTGCCAGCAGCAGCGCCGTGGCCGTGTCGCCGCCGCTCGCCTGCGCCACCGCGTAGACGATCATGACGGCCACGAGTGACCCGGCGAACGCGGCGACGGGAATGGGGATGGCGGGCCAGCCTTTGGCGCCGGTGACAATCGCCAGGGTTGCGCCAAGCGCCGCCCCGCCCGACGCACCAATCACAAATGGGTCGGCCAAGGTGTTGCGGAAGATGCCCTGGAACGCGGCCCCGGCTGCCGCCAAACCCGCCCCGCTCAGCGCCGCCAGCAGCGCCCGCGCTAGGCGCAAATCCCAGACGATGATCACATCAGCGTGGCGCACCGCCGGGTCAGCCGGGGTGAGCAGCGCCCGCGCCACCCGCTCAGGCGCAAGGCTGACGCCGCCGACGCCCAGGCTGACCACCAGGGCCACGGCGAGGCTGCCTGCCAGCACCGTGGCCCAGACGAGGGGCGCCTGTAGCCAGACTCGGCTCAACCGAACAGTTCCGGGTAGAGGGCTTTGGCAAGCTCTTCAAGCGCATCGGCGAGGCGCGGGCCGGGGCGCGAGACGGTGTCGCCGGTCAATAGATAGATGCGCTTCGTCGTCACCGCCTTCAGGTCGGCCCAACCGGGGCGCTGCGCGACCAGCGCGGTGGTCAGCTTGTCGCCGTGGGTGTTGGGGCCAGCAATCACATCGGGGTTCCGCAGAATGACCGCCTCGGCGCTGACCGTCGGGTAGTCTTTGCCCGTATCGGTGAAGATGCTAGTCGCGCCGACCAGCGTGATCATCTGACCGATAAACGTGTTGGGGGCAGCGGTCATCAGCGGCTCATCAAAAACCTCGTAGAAAACCGAGGGGCGCTTGGCGGCAGCCACCGTGGCGACCTTCGCCGTCACGGCGGCGATACGGACGCGCATCGCGGCTACCACCTGCTCAGCCTTGGCGCTTGTCCCAGTCAGCGCACCAAGCTGCTGAATGTTGGCGTAGACCTCCTCAAAGCTTTTGGGGTCAAAGACGACGACCGGAATACCGGCCTTGGTCAGCGCCTCGACCACTGGTGCCTGCGCGACGGTGCCAGCGACCACCAAATCGGGCGTCAGGTTGACAATGCTCTCAACGCTGATACTGCTGGCGCTGTAGCCACCGATCTTCGGCAGCGCCTCGGCCTCGGGCGGGTAGTTGCAGTACTTGGTGTCGCCGACCACCCGGTCGCCCGCGCCGATGGCGAAGAGCATCTCGGTGGCCGAGGGGGCCAGCGAGACGATGCGCTGCGGGATGGCCGTGAGGCTCACTTGGCGGCCCATCGCGTCGGTGACGGTCAGCGGCGCGGTGGTGGTCAGCGGCGTGGTGGGGGAAACCGGGGCAGCGGGCGGCGGCGTGGTGGGGGAAACCGGGGATGTCGGCGCAGCGCCACAGGCGGCGAGGGTCAGAACAAGCGCCAGCATGACGATACGGAGAGACGTGGGCATCGTAATTTTCCTCAGGAAGACAAGGTTCACAGATACCTTACAGTTCCGGCACACGCACGGCTTGCTGCCTGAAACCTGAAACCGGGCACCTGAAACCTTGCCGAACAACAAAAAACCCCAACCTTCTAACAAAGGCGGGGGGCGATAGAACAGGCGGCGAACCGTTACGCGGGGGCGTTTAGCACGCGGTCAATGCTCTTCCTCCTTAGCGCGAGAAGGGGCGAACAACACATGTCGAGGTAGGCATCCTGGCTTACGGCGCTCCTAACGAGCGTCCGATCACAGTTGCGGCACAGCGCTGGACTCACACCAGCTTCCACCTTTACACCCTGGCATCCGGGCTGAAGGGACACCTCGACGCGATATAGCTTGCAAATGTACTGGCGCAGAGTATAGCATATCTTTGGTGCGGGGCGCGGGCAGCGCCCGGCGAGGCTAGGGCTGATGCAACGTCGCCTTTTACCCCTCACCCCCGGCCCCTCTCCCTCAAGGGGAGAGGGGAGATTCGGCATCAGGAAGCGTTCGACTCCCCCTCTCCCGCTCAGGGAGAGGGGGCTGGGGGGTGAGGGCTGGCGCGGCAACCGGACTTTGCAACCGCC
>CAIWXH010000093.1 GCA_903916565.1 uncultured Oscillochloris sp.
CGAGGAGGCATTCCACGCCCTCTGTGGCGAGTTGCTCGGCGCGCAGGTGGCCTACTTGCTGCCCCTTGGCTCGCTGGCCGACCTCGCCGGGCCGACCCTGGCGCACCCCGCTGTCGCCACGCCGCCGGATGTCAACGAACTGGTGGCGACGATCCAGGCGACGCCGCCGCCACCGCACGGGCAGCCGCCCGTTCTCTGCCTGCCTATCGAACCCGCCCGCCACGGCGGAGCTGGCTGGGCGATCCCCCTGCGTAACAGCCGTGGGCTGATCGGCGTTCTCCTGCTCGGGGCCAAAGCCAATGCGGGCGTCTACACCCAGGAGGAGATCGAGGTGGCCCGCGCCGCTGGCGAGCGCCTGATCGACGCCCGCGCCGCCGCCGAGATGGCCCGCCGCCTGGCGACACTCCAGCGCCGTCGCATCGCCGAGAGCCAGGTGATCGACCGGCGCACTCGCCGCGTCCTCCACGATGAGGTGCTGCCCCAGATCCACGCGACCTTATTGCAGATTGCCGATTGCCAATTGCAGATTGACCAGCAGCGTGACTCCGGCAGCAATCTGCAATCGGCAATCACCAATCTACAATCGGTTCACCGCCAGATCTCTGATCTGCTCCACGATCTGCCCCCGGTCGTCAGCCTCGACCTGGCCCGCCTCGGTGCCCTGGGTACCCTGCGTCGCATGGTCGAAACCGACCTGGGCGGGGCCTTCGATGCGGTGCGCTGGGAAGTCTCCGCCGAGGCCGAGGCTGCCGCCCGCCAGCTTGACCCCTTGGGCGCCGAGGCGCTGTACTACGCCGCCCGCGAGGCCGTGCGCAACGCTGCCCGCCACGGTCGCGGCAACACCCCCACGCGCCCGCTCTCTCTTACCGTGCGCGCCAGCACCGCCCCCCCTCTGGGCGGGCAGCCGCTGCTCAGCATCGTCATCGCGGACGACGGGGTGGGGATGGGGGCTACTCCGACCCGCAGCGACGGCGGCCACGGCATGGCCCTCCACAGCACGCTCCTGGCGATTATGGGCGGCACCCTGAGCGTCTCCAGCACCCCGCGTCAGTCCACAGCGATCACCATCAGCATGCCCATCCCCGTGCCCGCTGCCGGGGCGCACGATGCCGTATAATGTCCTCATTATGTCCAACACCGCCACCCAGCCGAAGGTAGGGTGCCGCGCCGCGCCGCCAACCCGCCGCACCTGGCCACTCGTGCGCCGCTACGCCCCGTCGGCCCTGCTCTTCGTCGCCCTGCTCGGCGCGCTCCAGTTGGCCCTGCCGGCCCTCGGCGTGCCGCCCTACCTTCTGCCCACGCCCGCCCGCGTGCTGGCCCGCCTGCTCGACCCGTCCAGCGGCCTGTTCGGCCACCTCGCCGTCACCGCTGCCGCCGGGATCAGCGGGCTGATCATCGGTGCCACGGCTGGCGTGGCCCTGGCCACGCTCTTCGTCGCCGTCCGGCCCGTCGAGCGCGCCCTCTACCCGTGGGTCATTATTTCGCAGACCCTGCCAGCCGCCGCCCTGGCCCCTCTGCTCACCATTTGGCTTGGCAACGGCGTTGCCCCGCGCATCGCGATGGCCGCCCTCTTCGCCTTTTTTCCGGTGCTGGTCAATACCGCCCAGGGGCTGCGCCGCATCAGCGCGGAGCAACTTGACCTGCTGCGTGCCTGGGGTGCCTCGCCCGCCCAGATCTTCCGCCTGCTGCGTGTCCCTGCCTGCCTGCCCACCCTCTTCGCCAGCCTCAAGATCGCCTCGACCCTCGCCGTCGTTGGCACCATCGTCAGTGAATTAGCCGGATCAAGCAACGGACTCGGCTATGTGATCAGCATCGCCACCTACCACCTGCGCACCGACCAGGTCTTCGCCGCCATCACCCTCGCCTCTAGCCTGAGCCTCGCGCTCTATGTGGGCATCGTCGCCGCCGAGCGCCAGGTGGTCTTCTGGCAGCATGATCGATGACGGCACGTGGTTAGCGCCAATACCTTTTCACAACCCGGATAGGATTGCTATATCCCTTTCTGATAAGGAATACTCCCCCTCTCCCGTTCAGGGAGAGGGGGCTAGGGGGTGAGGGCTGAGCGGCGGTATGGGGGTTAGCGCATCAGGGGCGGCACCCGCTCGGCCCAGGGGTGAGCGCGCTCCAGTTGACCGGCTAACTGAAAAAGCGTCGCCTCGTCGCCGTAGCGTGCGACGAGGTGCATACCAATCGGCAGCCCATCGGCGCTCCAGTGGAGCGGCACCGACATTGCGGGCTGCCCGGTGAGGTTAAAGAGCGGTGTGTAGGGCGTGTAGTCGAAGAGTTTTGTGGACATTGGCCCGGCAAGGTTCAGCACCTGGCCCAGCCAGCCTGCGCCCAGCCGGTTGATAACGTGGAGCGCCAGAGTCTCAACCGACGAAGGTTTGAAATAGCCGATAGGTAGCGGCGGCTGGGCCAGGGTTGGGGTCAGCAGCACGTCATAACGGGTGAAGAAGTGCCCGACATCGCGTGCCGTTCGCTGGAACAGCCGCCACGCGGCGACATAGACCGCCGTGCGGGAGGCCGCACTGAGCAAGCCCAGGGCGTAGCTCGCCGCCTCAAAGTCGTCCGGGCGCGGGCGTCGTCCGGTGAGCCGCACCGCCTCACGAATATCAGCGCGCACCTCGCCCGCCACCACCATCATCATCGCCTGCGCACAGGCATCACCATCAACCGGCGGCGCATCCTCAACAACGTCGTGGCCAAGATCCTCAAGCATGCGCGCCGTCGCCCGCAGGCCGGCCCGACACTCCGCGTGGACGGTGTGGCCAAAGAATGGCTGGTCGGTGAACGCGATGCGTAGGCGGCCCGGCTCAACGGACACCTCCTCAAGGAAGGGCCGGGCCGGGGCGGGAGCCGCGTAGGGTGCCCCCACGTCGAGTCCCGCCGTCGCGTCCAGCATCGCCGCGCTGTCGCGCACCGAGCGGGAGATGACGTGTTCAACCCCCAAACCGCGCCACATCTCGCCCAGGTCGGGGCCAGACGGAGTGCGCCCGCGTGAGACTTTCATGCCAAAGAGGCCGCAGCACGCAGCGGGCATGCGGATCGATCCGGCCCCGTCAGTCGCGCTGGCAATCGGCACCATCCGCGCCGCCACCGCCGCCGCCGAGCCCCCGCTCGACCCCGCCGGTGAGCGGCTCAGATCCCACGGGTTGCGGGTGGGGCCAAAGGTCTCCGGCTCGGTGGCGGGCTGCAAGGCAAACTCGGGTGTGTTGGTTTTGCCGACAATAATCGCGCCAGATGCCTTCCAGCGGCGCACCATCTCGCTGTCGCGCCCGCAGGGGATGTGGCGCAACAGACGGTTGCCGCTACTGGTCGGGATGCCCGCGCAGGTGGCCCAGAGATCCTTGAGCAGCATCGGCACGCCGACGAAGGGGCCGTCGGGCAGGGGGCTGCGGGTAGCGGCGCGGGCCTGCTCGAACATGGGCACGACGACGGCGTTCAGCAACGGGTTGTACGCAGCGATGCGGGCGATAGCCGACTCGACGAGTTCAAGCGGCGTGACCTGGCGGGCGCGCACCAGATCAGCGAGTCCGAGTCCGTCGTAGCGTGGATAGTCAGAAAAAGGGGGCATAAGTACCTCGTTAGTTTCAGATTGCAGATTTTAGATTTCAGATTTGCCGCCGTGCAGCCCTCACCCCCCAGCCCCCTCTCCCTGAGCGGGAGAGGGGGAGTCGGACGCATCCTGGTGCGGAATCTCCCCTCTCCCCGTGAGGGAGAGGGGTAGGGGGTGAGGGCCGCACAGAACTGTAACGTAAAAATACCGATCCTGAAACCATGGTCTTAGCGTAGAATCAACGCCATCGTCATATCCCCAATGTCGCTGAGTCAAACCGAAAGAACCTCCATGCGCCGCATCCACGTCCCGCTCCTGATGATCACCCTGACCCTCATTATCGCCGGTTGTGCAAAGCCCCCCGCCGCCGCCACGCCGGGCACCGGCCCCGAGGTGCGTCAGGTTTCGATGCGCCTCCAGTGGTTCGCCCAGTACCAGTTCGCTGGCTACATCGTCGCCAAGGTCAAGGGCTACTACCAGGAGGCTGGTCTCGACGTGACCCTCAACCCTGGTGGGCCGGATCTGGTGCCGCTGCCCCTGGTCGCCAGCGGCAAAGATACCTTTGGCAGCACCGGTGCCGACACTATCTTCACCTCGCGTGAGCAGGATATTGACGTTGTCGCTCTGGCTACATGGTTTCAGACCAGCCCGGTGGCCTTTATGGTGCATCGCGACTCGAACATTCACGGGCCACAGGACTTCCCCGGCCACACGATTGGCATGTTCTACGGCGATAACGTCGAGACGGAGTACCTGGCGCTGCTGGCCGCCACCGGGGTGAGTCGCGAGGCGATCACCGAGATTCCTGGCGACTTCAGCCTGGCACCCTTCCTCCAGCGCCGCGCCGACATCTGGCCGGTCTACGCCACCGACCAGCCCAACACCGCCCGCCGCGAGGGGGCCAACATCAGCCTGATCGTCGCCCGCGACTACGGCGTTCAGCTCATGGGCGATGTACTCTTCACCAGCGCGACGTTCGCCCGCGAGAACCCCAACACGGTGCGCGCCTTCGTCTCCGCGACCCTGCGCGGCTGGGCGTATGCCATCAGTAACCCCAAAGAAACGGTTGATCTGATCGTCGCCTACAACCCGGATCTCAACAAAGACCAGCTTACCTTCGAGGCTAACGAGACGATCAAGCTGATCACCTATGGCATGGGAAAG
>CAIWXH010000094.1 GCA_903916565.1 uncultured Oscillochloris sp.
ACTGAGGTTGCCCGCGTTGCCCGCCGCCGCGAAATAGAGCGTGCCAGCGGCGACCACCTCGTTCACGGCCTGGGTGATCAGCCCGCCATTAGTGGTTGCGGCGACCTGCGCGGTCTGGCCCAACTGGAAGGGCGTCTCGACGAAATACTTCGTATCGTCCACCATCACCGCGCAGTGATAGGTGGCGTGTAGGGCTTTGATGTTGGCCGCAAAGGTGAGCATGCCGCCCGTCACTCCAGTGGCAAAAAAAAGCTGCGCGTCGGGCGCAAGATCATAGATAAGCTCCAGCATCGCCGCGCCTTCGTCGCCCTTGCCCGCCTGCCCCGGCAGCACCGTCACGGCGGGCAAATCGCCGCTGGCCTGAAGGGACGCCAGCGAATCAACCCCGTCGGAGAGCACACAGACTTTGACGCCCGCGCCCGTGTAGCCATAGGTGGCCCGCGCTTGGTCGGCCCGATGGGCGAAATCGCCCTCTGAGCGATTGCTGGCGAGCGTTTGGGTAAGCGCCTGGCTGGTCGTCGTCGCGGTCTGTGCGGCCTGCTGCGGCTGAATAAAACGCACCTCCGGCCAGGTAGCAACCGTCAGCATCTGGCTAATGGGCACGCTCGCCCGCACGCTGCGATAGGCGGGCCAGCCCGTAACATCCTTGGCCCCAATGGTGTTCAGCCGGGCCAACAGGTCAGGGGTAACCTGTGCGGTTAGTTCAACCACCACCAGTTGCTTGGCGATGAGCGTCACGCCCGTCTGGAGGGCCGCGCTGGCCGTGCTTACTTGCGCTCCGCGCTGCTGTCTCACGGCGTAGAGCAGCGCCGAGGCGAGCTTTTGCTCACTGGCGCTCCGCGCATCCTTCTCGGCCAACAAGGCGGCGATCTGATGAAGCGCGGCGGGCGGCAGCGCCGCCGCCTCAGGCTGCCTTGCGCTGGCCGGTTGGTCTGGCCCACGCCCAGCTAGGGCTAGAACCACAATGGTAAGCAGGAAGATCTGCCTGCGGGCAAAAGCAGACCAGGATGATCGTTGCATGCAGATCTCGCTTCACACTGGCGCACAGGCCGTCTTGGGCGGCTGATTATCGCACAGGTTGGTCTGCGCTTCAATCGGCCCTGCGCCCGGTGGCTGAAGCCACGGGCTACGTGGTGCAAAGGCCGCCTGCGCGGCCTGAAAAAGCCCGCGTAGGCGGGCTTCGCAGCGACCAAGCCGGGGGCTTCAGCCCCCCGGCGGGCGACGTTGCAACCTCCACCCAACTGTAAAGAGATCTATTGCCCTACGCCCCTCGCTACAGGTATAATGCGCGTATGGAATCCCCGCCAGATACCAGCACGGCCCATGACGACGTGGGCACCCTGGTGGCCGAGGGTAACGCCGCCCTCTTTGCCGGCGATGCCTACGCCGCCCGTCAGCGCTTCCGCCAAGCGCTTGAGCGCAACCCTGAGTGTGTCGAGGCATGGATTGGCCTCGCTGGCAGTGTACGCCCGTACCACGAGAAGCGCGAGCATCTCCTGCGTGCGCTCGCCCTCGCCCCGAACAACGCCGAGGCTTACGCGGTCATTGTCCAGGTCGAGGCGCATCTCGCCAATGGCGAGGTTCTGGCCCCTGGCGGGGTGCAAATTCAAGCCTCTGCTGCGCCTAGCACCCCGTCAGCTTCGCTCGCCCCAGCGCCCGCCACCGCCACGACGATCACCACCTGCTATCTGCATCCTCACCGCGAGACGGGCTTGCGCTGCACCAGTTGTAACCGCCCGATCTGTAGCACCTGTACCCGGCCCGCCGTGGTCGGCCAACTCTGCCCCGAATGTGCGAAGGTGCGTCGCCCGGTCAACTATCAGGTGACCGGGACGCACATGGCGGTCGCCGGTGGCGTTACGCTGATCTACAGCGCCGTACTGACCACACTTGGCTTTTTACTCCTTGGGAGTGCTGGTTTCTTCAGCTTTATCCTTGCCTTCATGCTCGGGCCAGCCGTCGGCGAATTGCTGGTGCGGCTGCTCGACCGCTTGTTGCACGGGAAGCGCGGGCGCCCCATCCAGATCACCGTCGGCGTTGCCTATGCGCTGGGCGTCCTGCTGCTGGTAACCGGGATGGCCTTGCTCTTGGGCAGTCTGTCGCCGATCTTCATCGGCGTGCTGCTGTTTAGTCTGCCGCTGGGCCTCTACGTGCTCACCGGGATCGCAATCGTTACCGCGATGACCCGCCTACGGTAGCAAGTCGTCGGGCTACAGCCCCTATCCTACGCAGGACGACGCCTACAGCAGCCCGCACCGGCGGACTGCGGTGGTGGTAGCCTGCGGGTTCGCCCGCCGGGCGGGCGAACCATCGGTACCTTTGACACCACCCCTGGCCGCAGGGGCGCGGGATGTTTACCTGGCAGTGTTACAATCACACCGTGTTGGAGCGATGGTCGTTATCAGACGGTGCTGATTAGAACGACGGGGATGCTATGACTGAGTTCATGCGTGGAATGCGGCGGTCGGTGCGCGGCGACCAAAACCCACTGGATATGGTCGAGCTTCGCTTGCGCGATCAGATCTTTGGGCAGGAACGTGCAATCGAGAGTCTGGTCCGCGTGTTGAACCGTGCCCGCTTCGGTTTCTCGGCTGGTAACCCCCGCCGACCACGGGCAACCCTGCTCTTTCTTGGCCCGACAGGCGTTGGCAAGACCGCGACCGCACGGGCGCTGGCTCAACTCCTGCGCCCCGACGGCGAGGCGTTTCTGAAGATCGACTGCTCGCTCTTCAGTCAGGGCCACGAGGTGAGCGCCCTAGTTGGTGCCCCGCCAAGCTATGTCGGGCGCGACCAGAAGCCCCTGCTCAACCCCGAGATTATCGAGCAAGAGAACAGCGTGGTGCTCTTCGACGAGATCGAGAAGGGCCAGCCCGAGCTGTGGAACCTGCTGCTTCAGGTGATGGAGGACGGCGAGATCCTGCTGCTCAACGGCGGGCGGCGGGTCAGCTTCCAGAACAGCATTGTGGTCTTTACGACCAATGTGGGCGCCAAAGAGATGGTTGATTATCTCGACCGGCGCACGATTGGCTTCCGTACGCCCCACCAGGATGTCGAGGCCACCGGCCAGCAGATCTACCAGATTGGCTTCGAGCAGCTTCAGCGCGTCTTCCAGCCCGAGTGGATCAATCGCCTAGACGAGATTGTCGCTTTCCGGCCCCTCTCTAGCGAGGTGCTGCGGAGCGTTCTCGACCACATGGTGATGGAAAGCAACGAGCAGTACCTTCGCCACGGCATCAAGATTGAACTGACGACCGAGGCGAAGGAGTACCTGCTAACCAAGGGCTTCGACTCGCGCTTCGGCGCACGGCCCCTGCGCCAGCAACTGCTGAAGAATATTGACGCGCCGCTGGCCGACCTGCTCGCCTCGGGCGGCATCCCCCCTGGCAGCAATGTGCTGGTCACCTACACGGGCGTTGACCGCCACGGCGAGGCGCTCGATTTCTACCACGAGGCCGCCCCCGAACTGCTGCGTCAGGCCGAAGAACTCCGCTCGCAGGAGGTTGGGCGCATCACGGTGAAGGAGGGCGACGGCCCGCAGCCGCCCAGCATTAGCCTGAGCAGCGAACGGAGCAACGCCGCCGAGGGTGGCCTCGGCCCCTTCGGGGCGCGTGGGCCGCGTGTCCCCCCGCCTCGGCGCCCCGATGGAAGATAGAGCCTGGTACACGTCGGCGGAAATACGCGGCAGGTTTTGTACCACGAAGCGCACGAAGTTCACGAAGGCCGAACCGCTTGCTGCTACGCTCCGTGCCGTACGAGAATCACCGCACAACCCGACAGGAACGTTCAGAAAGCTGTCCTAGCAACCCAGACGCAAGAGGCACCCCCGGTGGGCGCCTCTCGCATTTCCTGACGGCAATCGGCCCTACACCGACACGACCTGCCCCCCATCTGCCTCGCCCGCCGCCTCGGGCTGCGGTTTGCGCTCACGCCGCACCACCGACAGATCAGGCTCGGCACCCTCGGCCAGCGGGCGCTTGAAGACCAGATAGCTGCGACCGGGTGAGGTGTGCTGGATGCCCCCTAGCTCCCAGCCGTCGGCCCCAAGCCCGTTGAGCACCCGCCGCCCAAAGGCGCTGTTGCGCTCGCCCTCCTCGGGCCGCGTCTCCTGCCCCTCCACCGACACGCGCTCCCAGCCCTCGACAAAGACGACCTTGTATTCCCATTTCGCGCTCATCGTCTGCCTCCTCTTGCTGCAACCTGCGCTGAGTCTAGCACGCCGCTACGCGCCAAAACACAGGTCATTCGGCTAGGCTTTGCCACGCCAAATGGGCAGGTGGTTAGCTACCCACGGGCTGACGCTATGGCTGCTTCTGCTAATAAACCAAGTATTCCCCGGTTTTATTGACAAAACTATGGAAGGCTGGTAGACTCGCTAGTAGGTGAGAGGATGGCAACCATGTTGGTTATTGGCTACGCAACGACAAGCCCCGCAGGACAGATCCTGCAATACCTTCAGCGTCAGGGCGAGGCCACGGTGAAAGACCTGGCGGCTCTGCTGGGGGTCAGCGCCACGGCGGCGCGCGATCATCTGGACCATCTGCTGGCCGAGGGGCTGGTCGAGGCCCGCGCCGAGCGCAACGGCCCCGGTCGCCCGCGCTTGGTCTATACGCTCAGCGAGGCGGCGCGCAGTCGCTTTCCGCAACAGTACGACCGGCTGATCACTGGCCTGCTGCGCGAGCTGATGGCGCTCGAAGGGCCGGATAAGGTCGAGCAGTTGCTCGAACGAGTCAGTCGGCGGCTGGCGGAGGAGTACGCCGACCGCATGGCGGGCAACGATGTGCCTGCCCGCCTGGGTGAGTTGCGCCGTCTGCTTGAGCAGCGCGGGGTGCCCGCCGAGGTGGCGGCGACTGGCGATGGTATCCGCCTCTTCGCCTGCCCCTTTTACGATGTGGCCCACGACCATCCGCAGGTCTGCTCGATGGAGCGCCAGATGATTGAGTTTGTCCTTGGTGAGAAGCTGGCCCTCGAAAGCACCATCCGCGAGGGTGCTCAGACCTGCCGCTTTGTGGTGCGAAGTGACACTATCCCGCTGGTGCCCGTGCGGCGCGATTCGTAGACCTGTTGTTGACGAGGAAGCTATGAGCAACGATCTGATCATTCGGGATCTCCATGCCCGTATCGGCGAGAAAGAGATCCTGCGGGGCGTCAATCTGACCATTCGGGGCGGGACGATTCACGCTGTCATGGGGCCGAACGGCAGCGGAAAAAGTACGCTGGCGAACATCATCGCTGGACACCCTTCGTATACGGTCACCGGCGGCGACATTTTCTTCAAGGATCAGAACATCCTTGAGCTTGACGCCAACGAGCGCAGCCGCCTCGGCCTCTTCCTCGCCTTTCAGTACCCCGTTTCGGTGCCCGGTGTCAGTGTCGCCAACTTCCTGCGCGCTGCGCTTAACGCGCATCGCGCCGAAGCGGGCAAGGACCCGAAACAGACCGCCATCCCCGTCGCTGAGTTTCGCAAGCTGCTGCGCGAGGGGATGCGGGGGCTGGAGATGGACGAGGGCTTTACGCGCCGCTATCTCAACGAGGGTTTCTCGGGCGGCGAGAAGAAGCGCCTTGAGATTTTGCAGATGACGCTGCTCAAGCCCGGTATGGCGATTATGGACGAGACCGACTCGGGCCTGGATATTGACGCGCTGCGGATTGTCGCCGAGGGCGTGAACCGACTGGCTGGCCCGGCGATGGGCGCCTTGGTGATCACGCACTACCAGCGCCTGCTCAACTACATCAAGCCGGGTTTCGTCTCGGTGATGATGGACGGGCGCATTGTGCGCGAGGGTGGCCCCGATCTGGCACTTGAGCTGGAGGCGAAGGGCTACGATTGGGTGCGCGAGGAGTTGGCGGGGGCCGCGTAGGCGGGGCGACAAGGGGATGTGGTGACAAGGGGACGTGGGGCTAGGGCGACAAGGCGACAAGGGGCTAGGGCGACAAGGCGACAAGGGGACGGTGTGCAAGCCGTCTGGCGTCGAATGTAAGGGTGCAGCCTGCTGTACCTCTCCGAATGCGAATCTATGACAAACCTCACCCTCAGAGAGACCACCGCTGATGTGATTGGCACTCGCGCCCAGGCTGCCGGCGAACCCGGCTGGCTGGCCGAGCGCCGCCGCGATGCCTGGACGCTCTTCGCGCAGGCTGGCCCGCCCGAGTGGCGCCGCACCGACTTGAGCGGCTTGCTCCCCGATGAGCTGGGGCCGACCGATACGACCGCCGTTGAGCTTATCGGCGGCGCGGATCTCGCCGCGCTGGGTGTCGTCTTTAAGCCGATTCGGCAGGCGCTCGATACGCACGAGGCGCTCATTAAGGCGTATCTCGACACGGCGGTCGAGCCGCTGGCGCATAAGTTTAGCGCGCTGCGCGCCGCCCTTTGGCACGATGGGGTCTTCCTGTACGTGCCCAAAAACGTCGCCGCCGAGACGCCGCTGCGCGTGCGCTACGGGCTGTCGGCGGGCGAGCGCACCACCTTCCCGCGTACGCTGGTGATCGCCGAGGCCAACAGCAGCGTGACTCTGATTGAAGAGTTTACCTCCGACCATCAGACGGCGGCGGCGCTGGCCGCGCCGATTAGCGAGATTTTCGCTGGCCCCGGCAGCAGCGTGCGCTTTATCAGCGTGCAGCACTGGGGCGACGGCGTCTACCATCTTGGCGGCCAGAAGGTCGTGCTGGAGAATGACGCCAATGTCGAGTGGACGAGCATCGCGCTGGGCGGCAAGGTGCAGCACGTCGAGGCCGAGGCCACGCTCAAGGGCGACGGCTCGCGGGTGAACTGGCTCGGTGCGACCTTCGCCAACCACCAGCAGATTTTGGTCACCGCGCCCTGGCTGCGTCACGTCGGCCACAAGGCCGAGAGCTTTATGCAGTTCAAGACGGTGGTCAACGACAGCGCCTACAGCGTCTTCGACGGCATGATTAAGATCGAACACGAGTCAGCGGCGACTAGCACGCGCCTTGAGGAACATGCGCTGCATCTTAGCCCCGAGTCGCGCAACGACTCCATCCCCGGTCTCAAGATCAGCACGAACAGTGTGCTGAAGGGCGGGCACGCTTCGACCAGCGGCGACCTCGACGACGAGCAACTCTTCTACATGCAGGCCCGTGGCATCCCGAAGGACGAGGCCAAGCGCCTGATTGTGATGGGCTTCTTCAGCCCCGCGCTTGACACGCTGCCGGTCGCGGCGCTGCGCGACGAGCTTGAGACGATCATCGACGGCAAGATATGACACCACTCTCCCAATTCGACGTACTCGCCCTCCGGCGCGAGTTTCCCATTCTCCAACAGGAGGTGAATGGGCACCGGCTGGCCTTCCTCGATAGCGGGGCTTCGTCGCAGAAGCCGCGTGTGGTCATTGATTGTATCGAGGACTTCTACCGGCGCTTCAACGCGAATGTCCATCGGGGCGTTTACAAGCTCAGCGAGGAGGCGACGTTCGCCTTTGAGCGCGCCCGTGGCAAGGTGGCCCGCTTTGTCGGCGCGGCCAGCCACCGCGAGATCGTCTTTGTGCGGAATACGACCGAGGCGATTAATCTGGTGGCCCACAGTTGGGGCGCTGCCAACCTCAAACCGGGCGACCGCATCCTGCTCACGCTGATGGAGCATCACTCGAACATTGTGCCGTGGCAGATGCTGGCCGCGCGCACCGGCGCGAAACTCGACTATATCGGGCTGGACGGCGAGGGGCGGCTGGCGCTTGAAGAGCTGGACACCAAGCTCACCGAGCAGACCAAGCTGGTCGCCATCACCCACCAGTCGAACGTGCTGGGGACAATCAACCCCGTGCGGCTGATTGCCGAGCGGGCGCACGCGGTTGGCGCACTGGTGTTGGTGGACGGCGCACAGAGCGTGCCGCACATGCCGGTGAACGTAAAGGAGCTGGGCTGCGACTTTCTGGCCTTCAGCGGCCACAAGATGTGCGGGCCAACCGGCATCGGCGTGCTCTGGGGCAAGCGCACGTTGCTTGAGGCGATGCCGCCCTTTATGGGCGGCGGCTCGATGATCAAGCTTGTTGAGCTTGACCACAGCACCTACGCCGATGTGCCGACGCGCTTTGAGGCGGGCACCCCCGCTATCGCCGAGTCGATTGCGCTGGGGCAGGCGGTTGACTTTCTGAGCGAGATTGGCATGGCGGCCATTCATCAGTACGAGACCGAACTGCTGACCTATGCGCTCAAGCGGCTCGCTGAAGTTGACGGGCTGACGATCTACGGGCCGCTGACGCCCGTTGACCGGGGCGGCGCGGTTAGCTTCACGCTCGATGGGGTGCATCCGCACGACATTGCGGCCATCCTCGACAGTGTCGGCGTGGCGGTACGGGCGGGGCATCACTGCACGCAGCCCTTGCATCGCTACCTGGATGTGCAGGCGACTACACGGGCCAGCTTCTACATCTACAACCTCATCGAGGAGGTGGATCGGCTCGCCGTTGGCTTGGAGAAGGCCAAAAAGCTTTTTGCGTAGTAAGGACAAGGGGACAAGGGGACAAGGGGACAAGGGGACAAGGGGACAAGGGGACAAGGGGACAACCTGTTAGCGCCGTTAGGCTCCCCTTGTCCCCTTGTCATGGAAAGCGAGCGCAGCGAGCCGTCCCCTTGTCCCCTTTGTCACAGAATAGAGGTGTAACAATGGATGACATCTACCAGCAGCAGATCCTTGAGCACGCCAAGTACCCGCACAACTTCGGCACCCTTGACCCGGCCACGGTTTCGCACGAAGAGCTGAACCCGGTTTGCGGCGACAAGATCCGCATGGACATCGTAATCACCGACGGGGTGATTGCTGATGTGCGCTTCAGCGGGCGCGGCTGCGCGATTAGCCAAGC
>CAIWXH010000095.1 GCA_903916565.1 uncultured Oscillochloris sp.
ATAGAAGGAGTGTTCAAACAGATGTACGCATAGGCACAGTATACCAGGAATGGCGCTTTTCCGCAATAGGACGCGATAAAACGCTATGAAACGTAATGGTTCTTATGAACGCAAATGATACTCGGCTCCGCTCTTCGTAAAGGTGGTCGTGTCCAGCGCCGGGTTGTGGTCAAGGTCAACCAAACTAAAGAGCGCCGCGCTGCTCGGCAATTGCCAGTCGCTATAGCCGCCTAGCGCCAGGTTCGCGCAGTACGTCACGGCGTTGGTAAAGGTCATCTCGCCGCCGTCACTCTGCTGCCACATGAGTCCCGTCACCTAGTCGCTCACCGTCCCGTTGCCATGGTCGGTGTACGTCGGTGGGTTGCGCGTATAGTCGGCATCTTCGCCAAAGGTGGCGCTGTAGTCCGTCACCTGGCCGGTGTCGGGGAGCTTCACCGTTGCGGTCGTGGTCGTGGTGGTGGGGATGCCCGTGCCACCTCCAATCACCAGCGGCAGATAGACCTTCGTTTGCGTAATTGTCTGCGCGCCGGTCAGGAACAGGAAATCGGTGTTCGCAATCGTCGGCATGGTGACGCGGTCCGAGTAGCGGTACGCATACGGCTCCGGGATGAGGTCAAAGTTGCCCAGGATCTTCGCCCGCAGCCCCGCCAGCACCGTCTGCTGCGCGCTGCTCAGCGACTGGTAGACCTTGGTCAGGTTCGTCGCGTAGTTGTAGATAATCTCGCCGTCCAGTTCACCGTAGCGGGCCGACTGACTCAGCACCAGCGTGTTGCTCACGGTTTTGCCAGCGATGAAACCACGCAGCGCGGTGGCAATGTCGCTTCGCCGCGCCACAATCTCGGTAAGCGCGGGCCGCTGGAGATCCACCAAGCCCGTCACCAGCGCGAGTTGCGTGGGGCTCAGCGTCAGTTGGAAGGTGATCCCAACCGTCGCCGTGAGGTTCGAGTCGATGGTGCCGCCGGTAGACATGACCGGCGTATCCTTCAAATAGAAGGAGCCGAAGTAGGTGCCCTGGCGCTCGGGGCAAAAGTAGACATCGGCCTCGACCGAGCCAGCGTACCAACTGTACATGTCGCCCGCATAGGTCATCAGCGCCTCTTTCACCTCGCGGGCCAGCCCTTGCATATCCGATGGCTCGCTCACGGCGGGCCAGTCGAGCATGCCCTTGCCGACCATGTTGGTGTTCAGGAAGGTCGTCTGGCTCGTACTCAGCGTGGCGAGAATACCGCCCATCACCTGCGCCCGGTCGTAGCTCATCTGCCCATCAAGCTGGTACAGCGCCGAAGAGTACGCCTTCACCGCGTCCAGATCCAGCCCGGCGCTGCCCGTGGGCACATCGCTGGTGACTAAGCGACGAAACGCTTTCATCAGCACAAAGCGCCGATTGGCATAGTCGTTGATTGAGCTGACCTGGCTATCGGCCAAGGTTCTGAGTTGCGCCCGCTGCGCGGTCGTCAGCACATTCCACATGTTGAAGGCCGCGCTGGTCAGAAAGAGCGGGTTGTGGCCCATCTGGCTAAGGTCGTTGTCGCGCAGGTACTGAAAGCCCCAGAAGTCCGCCACCTTGCCAGGGGGGAAGAACGAGTCAGCGCCGAGCGAGCCAGTCAGGAACGACAGCCCGCTAAAGGCGATGGTGTTGCGCTGCGCCTCGTCTGACAGGGTCTGCGAGATGGTCATCGTTTGGCTCACAGGTGGCGTGGGCGGCACCGCGCTCAGCGGCGCAGGCACCACGGATTGCACATCAACCACCGAGGCGTGCGCTGGCGTGGCACTACCCGCGCCAACGTCCATCTGGGCCTGACTGCCGCTGGGCGGCGCGACGATGAGCAGCGTCACGAGCATGAGGAGCGCCAACGAACCGCGTACGAGCTGCGTGGGGGGCATGGTGCGATCCTTTCAGCTAAACAAGAAGTCCGTGTTCGGCACCGTGGGGAAGTCAATCGGCTCGGCGTAGAGGAAGGCGGCCTTGGGCGTGAAGTCACCAAGGGTCTGCTGGCGCAATGCCTGAAGCTGGGCGTGCTGCGCGTCCGTCAACGTTTGCCCAACCCGCACAAAGTTCGTCGCGAAGTGGTAGACGATGGTGCCGTCCAGCGCGCCGTAGGTTTCCATTAGGGCCAGCACCGTGGCGCTATCGGCGGTTTCGCCCGCGATGAACTTGCGTAGCTCGGTGGCAATCTTGGTTCGCACCGCCACGATGTCTGTCAGCGCGGGGCGCTGCGTCTCGACCAGCCCAGTGATCTGCTGGGCCTGGTCGGGGGTAAGCGCTGCGATAAAGGCGTTGCCCATATCGGCGGTGATGGTCGTGCCGATGCTGTAGCCGGGGTTACCGACGGCGGGCGCATCCTTCATATAGAAGGAGCCGAAGTAGGTGCCCTGGCGCTCAGGGCAAAAGTAGACATCGGCCTCGACCGAGCCAGCGTACCAACTGAACAGATCGCCCGCGTAGGTCATCACGGCGACCTTCTCGTCGCGACTGAGGCCACGCAGCACATCTGGCTCGACCACCTTCGGCCATGTGGTCATCCCTTGGCCGACCATCGTCGCCAGCGTGGCCCGCTGCTCGGCGCTCAGGTTGTGCAACATGCCGCCCATCACCTGCGCCCGCGCAAAGCTGATCTCGCCATCCAGCCGATACAGCTCGGCGGAGAACGCCTTGACCGCCGTCTCGTTCAGCCCGCTGGTGCCGGTGGGCAGATCAGCTTCAAGCAGACGGCGGAAGGCGCTCATCAGCACGAAGCGCTTGGTGCCGTAGGTGTTGATCGCGTCCACCTGACTTTTCGCCAGCGTGATCAGTTGCGCCTGTTGGTCGCTGGTCAGCACATGCAGCATATTGAGCGAGGCGTTGGTCAGGAAATCGGTGTTGTGGCCCATCGCACTCGGGTCGTTGTCGCGCAAGAACTGAAAGCCCCAGAAGTCGGCGACCTTACCGGGGGGGAAGAACGAGTCTGAGCCGAGATTGCCCGTCAGAAACGCCAACCCATCAAAGGCGATGGTCGTCTGCTGGGCCTGCTCCGAGAGGGTTTGGTTCATCGTGAACGTGCCGGGGCCAGGCTGCGTCTGGTTGCCCGCCGCTGCCCCGCCCTGCGCGCCTTGCGCGTCCTGCGCGGGGCGTGCAGGCGGTTGCCCGTCAGCGGGCGTCGGGCGCACCGGGCCGGGCGTGCCGTCCATTGGCGGTGGGCCACCCTGCGCGGGCCGAGGGCCACCGGGCTGCCGCCCATCTTGCGGCGTCGGACGCGGGCCGTTCCCTGGCTGGTTTGGCGTACTCGCGGGCAGTTCACGCGTCGGAAGCGCCGCGTTCTCCGCAGCACTGGGCACGGTCGGTGGTTGTGTGGGCGCGGCGACAGACTCTACGGTTGGTGTGGCGGCGTTGGGGACGATGGTCGCCGCAGGCTGCGCGCTGGGCAAACTGCCACAGGCCGTCAGGTTCGCGACGACGAGCAGCAGCGCGAGGGGTCTTCGGTAGTGCTTGAACATCGTGATGGTACTCCTGATTGGATCGGGTTCAGAGGGGCTAGGCTTTCGTTAGCGAGTACGACACCTGCGTTGGAGAGTAACGCACCTCCGTTGGTGAGGAACGCACCTCCGTTGGTGAGGAACGCACTTTCGTTGGTGAGTAACGCACCTCCGTTGGTGGGTAACGCACCTCCGTTAGTGAGTAACGCACCTGCGTTGGTGGGTAACGCACCTGCGTTGGTGAGTAACGCACCTGCGTTGGTAAGTAACGCACCTGTCGTGGTGATGCCAATGACCACAACGATTGAGGATAGGCGGTGTATCGTTGACCGCGTGATCACGGTGCCCATCGCCAGTCTACAGAGTTATGCCGCCGCGCCATAGTGTGCGCGGTCACGACCGTTGGCGCATCGGCGTGATCCGGCGCATCGCTTGCCGTGACACCGATCACGGGTACACAGGTCAAAGGATGACGGCACACACGGGTCAGCCACCCCTTGCTGTGCTATGATCACCCTCATGCCAGCAAGCGACAGCCACATTAATGCGCGCACCCTCTTGCCCGTCACGGCGGCGCTGTGGCTGGGGTATTTGCTGGCCTTGCTGGTGCTTGACGAACGCTTGTCGCCACGTCCGATCTTTCCCGTCTGGTACTACCTGATCAATGGATGCGCTGCGACCGCCATTCTGGGCCTAGCGCTATGGCCTCGGGGGCACGCGTGGTTGGGGCGCGCCTTTCTGCCCCTGGTGATTAGCCTGCTCTCGGTGGTTCCGGCGGTGCTAACGCAGGTGGTCGCCATGCAAATGCGGCCAGGCATGGCGAGTAGCCCGGACGCCCTACTGGTGCGAACGATGCCGCTCCTCGTGATGGCCCTTGTCCTCACGGCGTGGCAGTATAGTTGGGGGGCCGTCATCCTGTTTAGCGGCGGGATGGCCGGGTTCACCTTGGGGCTGCATCTGCTTTCGTTTCGGCCCGGTGGTGCCTCGCTCGTACCGCAGGTGACGGTGGTAGTCATTCAGACGATCAGCTTGCTGGTAGTCGGCTATTTCATCAGTACGCTGATGCAGCGGCTGAAGCAGCAGCAAGCCTCGCTCGCGCAGGCGAACGCCAAACTCACCGTGTATGCGGCCACGCTCGAAGAGTTGACCATCAGCCGCGAGCGCAATCGTATGGCGCGAGAATTGCACGACACGCTGGCCCACACGCTCAGCGCGCTGAGTGTGCAGCTTGAAGCGGTGAAAGCCTACTGGGACGTTGACCCGGCGACGGCGCAGCCGATGCTCGACACCGCACTTACCGCAACCCGCTCGGGCTTGCACGAGACCCGGCGGGCCTTGAAGGCCCTGCGCGCCAGCCCGCTCGAAGCCATGGGGGTGGCGTTGGCGCTGCGCCAAATAGCGACCGAGACGGCCACGCGAGCCAACCTGCGCCTGAAGCTAGCGGTGCCGGAACGGCTGCCCGCGCTTGCGCCAGCCGTGGAGCAATGCCTCTACCGGGTGGCGCAAGAGGCGACCGCCAACGTCGCCTATCACGCCAATGCCCAAACCTTGACGGTGCAGCTACGCTGCGATGGCGGCGTCACCTTGCGTGTCGGCGATGATGGGTGCGGCTTCGATCCACAGCAGGCCGAGGCAGCGGGCCATTTCGGCCTCGCGGGTATGCGCGAACGGGCGCAACTGGTGGGCGGCGAACTGACGGTCATCAGCCAGCCAGGGCACGGCACCACCATTCAGCTCACCATAGCCAGCCAGGGCAAAGCACCACGCTTCAGCTCACCGAAGGATGCGCCACGATGAAGGTGCTGATTTGCGACGACCAGGCGCTGATTCGCGATAGCCTTGAGCTGTTGCTCAAGCTGGAAAAAGACCTTGAGGTGGTGGGCCAAGCGCACGATGGTGCCGAGGCGGTCGAGTTGGTGGCGCGGCATCAGCCCGATCTGGTGCTGATGGATCTCAAGATGCCAGGGGTGAATGGCATCGAGGCGACCCGCCAGATTCGCGCCCGCTGGCCGCAGATCAAGGTGCTGGTACTCACGACCTACGATGATGACGAGTGGCTCTTTGACGCCATCCGGGCCGGCGCGGCGGGCTATTTGCTCAAGGATACCCCACGCGCCGAGGTGATCAAAGCGGTGCGTGGCACGGTCGCGGGCAAAGCGTTTGTAGACCCAGCGGTCGCGGGGAAGCTCTTGGGGCAGGTCGCTGGTCTGCAAGAGCAGTCGCCCGCGCTGCTCACCGCGAAGTTGACCGGGCGCGAAGTGGATGTGCTGCGCCTCGTGGCCCAGGGCTACACCAACACCGACATCGCCGCCCGACTCCATCTTTCGGAGGGCACCGTTCGCAACCACGTCAGCACCATTCTGTCCAAACTAGAGGTTGCGGACCGCACCCAGGCGGCGGTGCTTGCGCTGCAACACGGCGTAGGGCGTGCGTGAGCCATGTCTGCACGGCGCGGTCGCCACCCTCAGTCACGCTGCGGGGCCAGCGCTGCCCGCGCCGCAAGCAAAGCCAGTTCGCTGAACGTCGGGTGGGCGCCAAAGGTCGCTGCCAGATCGTCGAGCGGGGCACCTAGCGGGAGAGCCAATCCCACCGCCGCGAGCGTCTCGGCGGCGTGCGGCCCCACCGCGAGCGCCCGCGCATCTGCCGACTCTGGGGGGCGTAGGTCAGCGTGAACTGGCTGCGGCGACCCTTCTTGTCGAGGCGCGACACACACGTGCCCGCGCACCAGTGAGGTTGCGCGGGCACGTGTAAGCGCTGAGGCGGAAAGCTGTGGTGGCGCTCTTAATACGCTCGGGCAAAGACCACTTGGCGCGTCGTTGGGCGACCCGTGTAGACGCAGGTGCCAGGGGTGCCGGGCTGTTCCAGCGGGATGCAGCGAATGGTCGCCCGCGTCTCGTCCTGGATGCGCTTCTCATCCTCGTCGTTGCCGTCCCAGTAGGCCCAGGCGAAACCGCGCTCAATCTGCTGCTTCAGCTCGTCGTAGGTACTGACGAACGCGCTATGCTGCTCGCGGAAGGCCAGGGCGCGTGCGAAGAGCGCCGCCTGGATCTCTTCAAGCAGGACGACGATGCGCTCGGTCAGACCATCTTGCGGCACAAAGCTTTTCCCCTCGCGCCCAGGCACATCGCGGCGGGCCAGCGCCACGCTGCCCTTCTCGACATCTTTGGGGCCAACTTCGACACGCACCGGGACGCCCTTTAGCTCCCACTCGTTGAACTTGAAGCCGGGGGTGAGGTTGTCGCGGTCGTCGATCTTAAAGCGCAGGCGGCCCTTCCAGTCAGCGGTGATGCGGGCAACAGCCTCGCGCACCTTGGTGCGCTCGGCCTCATTCTTATAGATCGGCACCAGCACAACCTGCGTGGGCGCGAGGCGTGGCGGAATGACCAGACCCTCATCGTCGGAGTGGGTCATAATCAGCGCGCCAATCAGGCGGGTCGAGACGCCCCAGCTTGTCGTCCAGCAGTGCTGCACCGTGTTGTTCTGGTCGGTGTAGGTGATGTCGAAGGCTTTGGCGAAGTTCTGGCCCAGGTTGTGCGAGGTGCCCGCCTGAAGGGCGCGCCCATCCTGCATCATCGCCTCGATACAGTACGAGCGCAGGGCACCCGCAAACTTCTCTTGCTCGGTCTTGAGGCCGCGAATAACCGGGACGGCCATCACCTGCTCAGCAAAGTCTGCATAGACATCATGCAAGATCATGAGTGTCTCGCGCTCTGCCTCGGCTTCGGTCGCGTGCGCGGTATGCCCCTCGGACCACAGGAACTCCGTAGTACGCAGAAATGGCCGGGTTCGCAGCTCCCAGCGCATAACATTCGCCCACTGATTGAGGAGCAGTGGTAGGTCGCGGTACGAGCGAATCCACTTGGCCATGAAGTAGCCGATGATCGTCTCGCTGGTGGGGCGAATGACATACGGCTCAGTAAGTTTCTCGCCTCCCGCGTGCGTGACGACCGCCACCTCTGGCGCAAAGCCTTCCACATGCTGTGCTTCACGGCGGAGAAAGCTCTCGGGAATCAAGAGTGGAAAGTACACGTTACTGTGGCCGGTCTCCTTGATTCTGTTATCAAGCTCGCGCTGCATCATCTCCCAGATTGCATAGCCATTGGGCTTAAAGACAATACAGCCCTTCACCACCTCGGCGACCTCGGCCATATCGGCCTCGCGCACAATGTCGAGGTACCACTGGTTATAGTCCTTCGCCCGCGTTGTGATCACATCCTTCGGCATGGTCGCTCCTAAAGGTTGACGAGAGTCCGGAAAGCGTGTAAGTTGCACTAATCCGGTACGATAGCTGTGTATCGAGGTGCAACGCTGGCGATCATAGATCGTGACGGCGTTCCTGGCAAGCTTTGTACACGCTGCCCTGGCCCTACAGCCCCCCCGGCTGATACCGCACCGTCTGCGTCGTGCTGACGCTAAGGCCGTCAGGCGTGGTGACGCGCAGGCGCAGCGTGTACGCCCCCGGCGCAAGGCCCGTCGTCGCCCAAACGCCCAGCAATCCACCGCTAACTGGGACGGTGTTCTGTCCCAGTAGCTGCCACTGTGCGGGCTGCTCGCCGAGGCCAACCTCCAGCGTAAATGGCCCCCGCGCCGTGCCGCTGACGAAGACCTGGGGCGTCGTGATCTGCCCGCTGGCCCCCAGCGGCGTCAGCAGCGCGACGGCCTCGTGCGCGGTCGTCGGCGGCGGGCAGACTTCGGTGGGCGGCTGTGGCGCATTGCGGGCAGCCCACTCGCGAAACTCAGCCGGGTAGAGCGGAAACTGCACCTGGCGCACCTCGGCGGCGGGCGTGTACCACGTCGCCAGACAACGGCCATCGCCACCGACGCGCACCGTCTGATAGGCCACCTCAATATTGGCTGGCCCCGTGCCCGTCATAAACAGCTCGCTCATCGGTCGCGGGCAACCCGAGGTTGGGCCAACCCGCCCCCCAGTGTCGGCGCAGACCGGCAGTTCCTCGATCCCGGCAGGGCGCGGGAACGGCACCTCCGCCCGCCCCAACTGGTAGCGCAACATCAGCTCGTGCCAGATCGCGCCCGCGCCATTCGCCCCCGCCACCTCCTGCATCGGCGAGGCGTCGTTGTTGCCGACCCAAACCCCCATCGTCACGTCGGTGGTGTAGCCCAGCGCCCACGAGTCGCGGAAGTCGTTTGAGGTGCCGGTCTTCGCGGCGGCGCTAATCCCCGGTAGCTCCATCACATTATTGCGCCCAAACATCAAGGCACGGGCCTCGTTGTCACTCAAAATGCTGGTAATCAGATAGGCGATCTGCTCGCTCTGCGGGCCGAAGGCGGGGCGGCCCCGGTCGGGCTGCCAGCGCTCAAGCACTTCGCCGCGACTGTTCGTCACCTTCAGCACCGCCACCGGCGGCACGTAGCGCCCGCTGTTTCGCAGCGCATTGTAGGCCCCCGTCAGCTCAAGCAGGCGCACCTCGTTGCTGCCCAGGGCCATCGGCAGGCCGAAGCGGCGCGGGTCGTCAAGCGTCGTGATGCCCAATTGGCTCAACAGCTCGACGAAATTCTCGACGCCGACATGCTCAAGCGCCTTCACAGCGGGAATGTTCAGCGAGTTGGCGAGCGTCATCCGCAAGCGCAGCGGCCCGTGAAAGGCGCTATCGTAATTCTTCGGCTCGTAGACCACCCCATCGGGGCTAACCCAGCGGCTCGGCGTGTCCCAGATCACCGTGGCGGGCGTCCAGCCCCGTTGCAGCGCCGCCGCGTACACAAACGGCTTCAGCGCCGAGCCGGGCTGGCGAGGCGCGAGCGTCACGTTCACCTGGCCGTCGGGCGCGTTGTAATCAACGCTGCCGACCATCGCAAGAATTTGGCCGTCCGGGGCGAGCATCACCACACCCGCGTTGTTCGCGTTGCGCGCCTGTAACGCTGCGACCTGCTCCTGGGCGATCCGCTCAGCCTCAGCCTGCCAAGCCAAATCAATGCTGGTAACGACCCGCAAGCCAGCGCGGTAGAGCAGATCGGGGCCGTAGCGCCGCTCAAGCAAATCGCGCACGTAAAAGACGAAATGCGGCGCGATCAGGTCGCTGCGCGGCGGCAGCAGCGTCACCGGCTCGGCGTAGATGCGTGCGGCCTCGGCCTGCGTGACCAAGCCGTGTTCGGCCATCAGGCCCAGCGTCACCTTCTGGCGTGCTTTGGCGGCGGCGAAAGCGGTGAAGGGGTTGTAGCTCGTGGGCGACTGGGGCAGCCCGGCGATCAGCGTCGCCTCGGCGGGACTCAGCTCCCAGACGTGTTTCGCAAAGTACGCCTGGGCGGCGGCCTCGACCCCATACGCCTGAGCGCCGTAATAAACTTCGTTAAGGTAAATGCCAAGAATTTGGTCTTTACTGTACTCACGGCTGACCCGATAGGCGAGAATCGCCTCGCGCAGCTTGCGCTCATAGCTCTGTTCGGTGCGCTCAGCGGGGGCCAGCAGAATATTTCGCACCAACTGCATCGTGATCGTGCTGGCGCCGCTGACAATCTCGCCGCTACGATAATTCTGGAGCGCGGCGCGAATGATGCCGCGCACATCCACGCCGGGGTTCGCGTAGAAACCCGCATCCTCAACCGCGACGGTCGCGTCCTTCAGCGCCTGCGGAATTTGCTCAAACGCCACCGGCGTACGGCGACCATCTTGGGGGCCAACCAGTTCGTAGAGCAGGGTCGTGCCATCGCGGGCGTAGATGCGGGTCGTCTCGAAGCTGCGATGCGCGCTGATCCGCTGCGGGTCGGGCAGATCACTGCCATAGCGGTAGAAAATCCACATCGTCCCGGCCACCCCACAGAGGGTCACCAGCAGACTCAGCTTGAGAAAAGCCAGGGTAAGGCGCAGCAGAAAGGCAAGCAGCGGGTGTCTGCGCCGCAAGCGCGAGCGGCGGCGGCGCGGGCGCGTGAAGCGTGGTGGTGGGGGATACGAGGGCGGGCGGGGCGCGTCCATACGGCCATTATAGTACAGCTATGGGAAAAGCAACCCCTCTTCCGTAATGCAGAAGAGGGGTTTGCCCGCCTGGGAGGGTCTCAGGGAGGGCTTGGCCCTCCCTGAACACCTACCGCGTAGCCTCACTTTGGTGAGGCACTAGCTCAGGCGCACCGTCTCGCTGCCACTGGTCGCCTCACGCGCCTCGCTGATGGTGATGCGCTGGGTACTCATCGTCGGGGCCAGCGGGGCGCGGCGGCGGCTGAAGCGCCCGACCAGCGCCAGCGCATGGGCCTCGACCTCGGCCTCGTGACCGCGCATTAGCAGGCTGGTGCCGCCAAGCAGCAGCACGCCGGGAAACAGGAAGTGCGCCAGCAGCAGCGCGGCCAGACCCAGCCCCCAGAGGGCGGACTGCACGGCCTCGCCAGTGCGGCCAAGCGCCTTCTGGCGTCGGTAGATCGCCACGCCGCCTGCGGCCAACAGCGCCGTCGGGACGGCCCACCACAAGTGAAACACTGCAATCAGGCCAATGACAATCAGGGCGATCCCGGTGTTGCGGGCGTGTTTCTGGTTGAGGTTCACGGCTCTGTCCTTCTATCTACCGCCTCGTCCCGGCGCTCGTTGCGCTGGCCGTCCGGCGTTCTGCCAGTGATACGCCAGATGCGTCGCCAGTGTTGCGGGGTATCAGCCGTCAGCCGTCAGCCCTCAGCCCTCAGCGATCAGGCCGCGTCGGCGCGCATCGGCGGCGACGGTGGTCGAGTCAGAGCTGAGGAGCATCGGGGTGCCGAGCGTGGCAGCCTGGGCGGCCAGCGACTCAACCTCGCCAGCGCGGCGCTTATCGCTGACGTGGCGAATATAGATCGCCACGACCCGTCCGGGGTGGGCGCGGGCCGCCGCGAGGTAGATCTCGGGGTCACGTTGGCCGCTGTCGCCAATCAGCACCAGGGGCAGATGCGGGTAGGTGGCCGCGATCCACTCGATCTGCGCCAGCTTATGCTCGGCGTGGGGCTGCTTAATCAGCTTCTCGCGGTCAAGGCCGTAATCAGCCAGAAAAAGCGGGCCTGCCGGCAGACCGTGGAAGGCCATAAACTCGACCAGCAGATCATACAGATTCCACGGGCTGCTTGAGACGTAGAAGATGGGGTTGTGGTCGTGGCCGCCCGCGCCCGCCGCCAACGCGCGATAGAGGTCGGCGACCCCAGCGAAGGGCAGCCGCGTGCGGGCATTCCGCAGGAAGGTCAGGCGCAGCATTTTGAGCGTGTCGGTGGCGTAACTCTGGAGTACCGTGTCGTCAATGTCGCTGATCACCGCGTAGCGGGCCGTAGGCGGCGGCACCAGCACCTCGCCGGACGCCTGTACGCCAAAATCGGGCAACTCAAGGCGCACCGTCTGCCAGGGGTGAGCGTCAAGGGGCGGAATAGGCTCAAGCCGCAGTTGGAAATAGCCATCTTCATCGGTACGCGCCCTGGTCGTCTGCCCCCTGAAATCAGCCCGCACCAGCACGCCCGCCCGCTCGCGGGTGCCAAAGCGCCGCCAGTTATCGCGCAGATTACGCAGGCGTGTCTGGTCATCCTCCGTGGGCTGAATGCCCTGAGGCTCAAGCACTCGGCCACTCAGGCTTAGACCAGCCGAGGTGCCCATGCCCCGATACGCCAACACCTGCACCGGCTCCTGCTGCCGCAGACGCCGCAGGCGCTCAAGCAACGCCTCGGTGTCACTACTAGCCCGAGCCACCATCCGTCGCAGTCTCGACATAGTATCCTCGCGGGTCGCCAACAGCTACCATGCATTATACCGTTTCAGGCGGGCTGCGCCAGTCAGCCCACTTCTTGTACAAAAGATCCAAGCAAGTTGCCATTTCACCTGTTGAAAGTATCCAACTGATCTGCTACGATAGGCAGAGTACGCGCCTGCAATGACGCAGAGGAGGTTAACGTTATGCACGATTTCTTCCAACTCCAGAGTTTTTTCATCGGCCTAATCGGGTGGGCGGCTACCGTCCTGATGATCGAACACGCGGCCCGCCTCACCCTGAACGACCGGCGGGCCATGATCGTCTGTAGCTGGATGCTGTGGATGATCCCCGCCTTCGGGGCGCTGGTGCTGCGCGGGCTGATCACCACCAACATCGCCGCGCTCTATGTGGGCCTCACCACCGGCGTACTCGGGCTGATCATGCTTGTCGGTGCCATCGCGCCCCGCACCCGCCCGTAACAGCGCCTTGCGCGTGCAGGACAAAAGACGAAGGACGAACGCGGTGAGGCGTTCGTCCTTCGTCTTGAACCCGGAACCCTGGCCCCTGAAACTTGGCTAGTACAGCTTTCTGGAAGTTCGTGTGGGGTTGCGTGGTGATTCGCGAACGGCATGGAACGCAGCAGCACGCGGTTCGGCCTTCGTGAACTTCGTGCGCTTCGTGGTACAAAACCTGCCGCGTAGTTCCGCCGACGTGTACTAGGCGTCGTAGTACATCATAAACTCGTGCGGGTGCGGGCGCAACGCAAGCGAGATGGCCTCTTTGCGCTTGGTGTCAATGAACGCATTGATTAGGTCGGGCGTAAAGACGCCACC
>CAIWXH010000096.1 GCA_903916565.1 uncultured Oscillochloris sp.
GAGAAACCGGTGAAGAAGAGCAGCAGGTTGTCTTCCAGGTCGAAGAGCGTATCCATGCTGATCTTGAGCGGCGTGGCCTCGACGCTATTGTTGGTGTGGAAGCGGAAGCAGGTAATCCCGCCGTAGGCGGCGATGTATTGATCCTGTTTGCCGATTGGCTCCTTGAGCCGGTCAATCTCGATCTCGCACGCCAGCTCAGCCAGTTCGCCAGGGTGGAGCAGGCGGCGACGGTGGGCGTAGAGCGCCTTGAGCAGTGCGGTGGTGAAGCTGCCCGACGAGCCTAGCCCGGTGCCGGCAGGAATGTCAGCCAGAGTCGTGATTTCCAGTTGCGGAGTCTTGAAGTCCAGCATACTGATCGCCTCGCGGATGATCGGGTGCTGCACCTCGTCCACATGCTCGACGTGTTCCAGCTTGGAGTACTTCAGGAAAATCCCGGACACAAACGGGCGCATCACCGTCACATAGACATAACGGTCAATTGCGGCAGCGATCAGAAAGCCGCCATACTCACGGTAGTACGAGGGCAGGTCGGTGCCGCCGCCGCCCAAGGTGATCCGCAGGGGACTACGTGTGATGATCATAGCCTGACTTTCGGTAGATCTGTGCGACGATCTGTAGTGCCGCCAGGGCATCGGCCAGGCCAGCCGCAGGCGTCCGTCCCAGCCGAATATCCTCCAGGAACTCGGCAAACTCTAGCTGCCAGGAGTTGTCGCCCATCGGATATTCCCAGATGGTCGTCTCGGGCGGCCCCATCTGCGGCAACATCTTATAGTAGGCGAGGCGCTCGACTCCATAGCTACCGCCGAGTCCCTCGATATGCAGCTTGGCATCGCGCCCGTAGATCTCCAGCGAGAAGAGATTTTTCCACTCGGTGCAACTGACGTGCAAGAAGGCCGTCTGCCGCTGCGGGGTTTCGAGCAGCAGAAAGCCGTTATCGTCCACCGGCATCTGCCAAAAGTAGGTGTGGGCGGCGCCGGTGACGCTGCTGAAGTCGCCGAGGAACCAGCGGGCCAAATCGATCAGGTGAACGCCTTGGTCGATCAGTTCGCCGCCGCCCGAGAGCGTGGGGGCGGCCCGCCACTCCTTATCGTAGCCGATGCGCCCGCCGTGGCCGTAGCGCCCGCGCACAAACATCAGCTCGCCGAGGGCACCGCTGGCGAAGAGCGCGTGGGCCTGCTGGAGCGCGGGGTGGTAGCGGTGGTTGAAGCCGACCCGCACCTGCACGCCCTGTTCCGCTGCGGCGCTGATCAGCGGGGGCAACTCGTCAGCAAAGCGCGCCGCTGGCTTCTCGACCAGCACATGCTTGCCCGCCTGAATCGCCCCGAGGGCGATCTCCGCCAACACGTTGTTAATCGTTGCCACAACGACGATGACGACATCGTCGCGGGCGACCACCGTGCGCCAATCGGCGCTGGCGACGGCACCGGGCGCCGTACGCGCTAGGGTTTGCGCCCGCTCTAGGTTGAGGTCGGCGCAGGCGACGAGACGCGCTGAACCGAGGGCGCGGGCGCGCTTCTGGCCGATCAGCCCGCAGCCGATGATCGCGACGCCGGGGGTGTCATGCGTTGACATTATTCGCCCCATCCCATGTCCCGATCCTTCGGGACAATCCGCCGCAGCGTGTAAATGTCGCTGCGCCGCAACTCGTCGAGGTGTTCAGGCAGGCTGGCCCACGGGTCCCAGACCGCGCTGATCAGCTTGCCGGTGATCCCATCGCTTGCGGCAGCGGCCAGGAAGACCGCCAGTTCTGCCCCTTTGTCGAGCGGCGTGCCGCCCTGGGCCTTCTGTTTCACCGAACGCTCGTAGAAGCTCTGGCCGACTTTTGCTGGCCCCGCTGCGATCACCTCATCGAGCAGACGCGTGTTGAGCGCCCCCGGCGCAATCGCGTTCACGTCAATCCCATCATCGCGGGTCTCCTCCGCCAGCGTCTCGGCGAAGCGCACAATCGCCGCCTTTGAGGCGGCGTAGGCGCTCAGGCGGGGCAGCGGATTGGTTGCACCACCGCCAGAGATCTGGACGATCTTGCCATAATGCTGGGCCTTGAAATGCGGCAGCACGGCCCGACAGAGCAGCACCGAGCCAAGCAGGTTGATGCTGATCGCCTGCACCCACTCGTCCCAGTCAATCTCCTCGATCACGCCTTTTGGCCCGTAGACCCCGGCGTTATTGACGAGGATCTGTAGTTGGGGCAACTGCTGTAGCGCTGAAGCAACCAGATGCTCAACCTCATTTGGCTGGGACACATCGGCGGCGTGCGCGGCAACGATCTGCCCAGGCGCAGCGAGCGCCGCAAGCTCGGCGCGAGCCTGCTCCAGCAATTCAGCGTTGCGGGCACAGAGCATCACACTAGCGCCGGCCTGAACATAGGCGCGTGCGATCTCTAGGCCGAGTCCCTGGTTGGCCCCGGTGATCAGCGCCGCGCGCCCTTCGAGTGTGTATGCCATCAGCTAAACTTCTACCTTCCTTGGGCCTAGATCCAATTCCCTTCAAATAAACCGATTCGATACCGGCCTTTGCCCCTCACCCCCGGCCCCTCTCCCTCACGGGGAGAGGGGGGATTCCGCAGCAGGACGCTTCCGGCTCCCCCTCTCCCGCTCAGGGAGAGGGGGCAGGGGGGTGAGGGCTGGGCGGCATGATCTTATTTGAAACGTATTGAACACCTAGCACCTAAACCCTTCTCGTACGGCCTAGACCGGCTTGCCAACTGCCGCGTAGCGGATGCGCGGGTCGTCGCCCAGCGTCCGGGCGAGGAAGCGGTTTGCGTCCACCACGACCGGCTGCGCCATGGCGGCAACAATCGCAGCGGCGGCAACTGTCTGATAGTCCGGCCATTCGGTCGCGACGACAAGCGCCGCTGCACCGTCAAGCGCATCCAGGGGTGTCGCGTGCAGACTAAAGAGGCCCGCCAACTCGGCGGGCAGCGCCTGCACCGCCGGGTCGTGGGCCTGCACCTGCGCCCCTTGCGCCACCAGCCACTGACACAACTCGACTGCGCTAGAGCGACGTAGCGTATCGGTGCCGGGCTTGTAGGTCAGCCCCCAGATGGCAATGCGTTGTCCGGCGAGGTTCCCCAGCAGCGTCATTAAGCGCTGTCCGGCCCAGCCCTTGTGGGCGTCATTGCTGGCGCGCACCGCCGAAATCAGGTGCGTGGGGCGGCTGTGGGCCGCGCCAATTGCGCTCAGAAAGCTAATGTCACGGGCGAGCGTGCCGCCAGCGAACGCCCCACCGGGGCCGAGGTAGGCCCGTGGCCCGATCCGCATCTCGCTCTTGAGGCCGCGCTCGACCTCTTTCGCGTCGGCCCCCACCTGCTCGCACAGGGTCGCGATCTCGTTAATGAAGGTCACCGAGGTCGCGAGAAAGGCATTCAGCGCGTGCTTGGTCATCTCCGCCGACTCCACGCCCATCCACTCGATGCGCTCGGTAAGTGGGCGCAGCAGCGCCGCGACCCGCGCTTTGTCGGTCTCGTCGCGCACGCCGACGACCACCCGGTCGGGCTGGGTGAACACACCAATCGCCTTGCCCAAACGCAGGTTCTCGGGCGAATAGGCGAAGCTGACGGGCCGATCAGGGTGCGCCGCCGCGTAAAGCTGCTCAAGCTGGTGGGTTGTGCCTACGGGAAGCTGGGACGAAATCAGCACCAGCGTTCCGGCCTCTAGCGCGGGGAAGAGTCGACTCACTCGTTCGACGACAAACGCGACATCGGCGCGATCATCATCATCCACCGGGGTGTCGTAGGTCACCCAGACCACTTCAGCGCCTGCCAGCGCCTCATCTATGTCGCCGCTGAAGCGTAGGCGTCCAGCCGCCAACCCCGCTTGGAGTAACGCATCAAGTCCCGGCTCAAAGAGCGGCGCTTGGCCTGTGGCGAGTCGCGCCACTGTATCTGGCTCAAAGTCTAGGCCGGTCACATCATGGTCAACTGAAGCTAGACATGCCGCCGTCACCGTCCCAAGATGCCAGAGTCCCACCACACAAACACGCATTTGTTCAGACCCGTTTTAAGCGACACAAAGCCACAGAAGCACACAGAACGAACGAGGGCTACACCTTTCCGTGCTGTTCTGTGTCCTGCTGTGGCCGATCACCCTCGTGCTTCTAGTAACTGCTGGTTTGCCTGGAGGTAGTCCAGCGTCCTGATCACCCCATCGCGGATCGTCAGCGTTGGCTTCCAGCCCAGCGCACGGATTTTACCACAATCTAGAAAGATGAATGGACTGTCGCCGATCCAGCCCCGCTCGCCGCCGCTATAGCGTAGTGCTGGCGTCAGGCCCAGATGTCCGGTGATCCAGCCAATCGAGTCATTCACCTGGCAGTACTCATCCGCGCCCAGGTTAAAGATATTAACCTTCGCCTGTGCCGTCTCCATCGCCAGCAGGATGGCGTTGATGCAGTCCTGCACATAGAGATACGACTTGCGCTGAAGGCCGTTCCCCAGCACATACAGCTCGTTGGGATTGGCCCGCAAGCGCTTGTAGAAATCGAAGATGTGGCCGTGGGTGTAGCGCTCGCCGAGGATCGAGACGAAGCGGAAGAGATAGCCCTGGAAGCCGAAGCCCTCGCAGTAGGCGGCGATCATGCCCTCACCAGACAGCTTCGACGCGCCGTAGAGCGAGGTCTGCACCGGGAATGGTGCGTCCTCGGGCGTGGGGAAGACCGCCGCCTCACCGTAGATCGAGCCGGTGGAGGAGAAAGCGATGCGCCGCACCCCAGCGACGCGCATGGCCTCCAGCACATTGAAGGTCGCAAGCGTATTCTGCTCCAAATCCTTGCGCGGGTGTTCGGTACCAAAGCGCACATCGGCATTGGCGGCCAAATGAAAGACCGCATCACAGCCTTCCATCGCCGCCGTCAGCGTCGGCAGATCAAGCGTATCGCCACGCACAAGTGTAAAGGCGGGATTAGCGCGGGCAGCATCCAGAAACGACTCAACGCCGGTCGAGAAGTTGTCATAGGCAACGACCGTGTGGCCCAGCGAGAGCAGCCGGTCTACCAAGGTGCTGCCGATAAAACCGGCCCCGCCGGTGACGCAATAGCGCATGGAGTTTCCTTTTTGCTCTGCATTTGCCACAGAAGGTCACAGAATCGCACAGAAAATCCATCTTACATTCTGTGCCTTTCTGTGCTTTTCTGTGGCAAATCCACGAGGCGTCTTGTCCTTGTCATGCGTCAGACGCACGCGCTTGCTGTTCCAGCCAAGCGGTGAGATCCGCGAGGGTGGCGAAGTCGAGCAAGGCGTCGCTGAGGCTGAGCAGGGCCTCCGGGTCGAGGGCGGCCACGCGGGCCTGGAGTTCCGGGGCTAGAGGGCCGACCTTGCGGGCAAGCAAGCGGAGTACGAGATCACGGCGCTCGTCGGTGCGGCCCTCCGCCCGACCAATTTCCTCAAAGCTGGTGACAAAGGTGGTCATGCCAAGTTCCTCCTCTTCAACGTGGCGCATCGCATCACGCGCCTGGCGGGCAAGCTCTGGGTCGAGCCGGAGCAGGTGTTCTATCAGCCGCAACAGCGCCCGCACCTCGCTTGCGGGGTAGCCCTGGCGCAACAGGGCGCGGTAACGCAGCACCTTCCGTTGTACCCGTTCGCTTGGTTTGCCCCGCGTTTCCTGGGCATCACGATGCAGCAGCGTAAGCGTGGCAAACGGGTTGCGCGTGCGCTCCAGCACGGCTGAGTCAAGGGCCAGCAGCTTGACGGTCGGGAAGTGCAGCGCGAGGGTGCAGCCCCAGCGTTCGTAGCGAAAGTGGTCGGGGTGCCACGTCGGCTCCTCATCGCCCAGCACTGCGAGACTGACCACGGGCACCCGGTCACGGTCGTAGAGCCGGGCGTGGTAGCGGTACATCCGCTCGGCGAAGACGGCATCGCGCTGGCTCTGCACCTCGACATGAATGACGACCCAGGCGGGGGTGCCGTCAAGGCAGGCGACTTGCACCAGCGTATCAACCCGTTGTTTGCCCTGTTGGTCTTCTGGGGCGATTTGTTGGAGTTCGGTGTCGCGGAAGGCGACGGGCTGGCTCCAGTCAATCGCGGCGTGGGCAAGGGGGAAGAAGAGTTCCAGAAAGGGC
>CAIWXH010000097.1 GCA_903916565.1 uncultured Oscillochloris sp.
CGGCGGTTGGGAAGACCGGCGGTGGCTCGCTATCAGTGCTGAACTCGGGGATGGGGTCGAGGGTGCCGACACCAGACGCCTGTGGCACATCGCCAAGACTGCTGGGGTTGAGACTGTTGCTGTCAACCACATCAGGTGCCTGACCAGAGTCAGGGATGAGGTTGGTGAGATTGGGCGCACCCGCTGTCACAGTCACCTGGGCGATCACCAAGCGGCGGCTCGACTGCCCCTGCGCGGTAAAGCTGTAGCCGCCGGTCGGCAGTCGCTGGTCGAGGGCCACCACGGCGAAGAACTCGCCAAACTGGTTGCTCTGCTGCAGCGGCAGCGAGCGCACCACGCCGTCGGGTAAGGTCGCCCAGACACTGATCTGCTCAAATGGCTCAAAGAACTGCCCCTGGATCTCGAACTGCTGAGTCTGGGCCGCGTTCGCGTTCGGACGCCAGGAGACTCGCATCTGCGCCCAGCCGGTAGGCGTCGAGGCTTGTGAGGCCAGATTGAAGCGCGCGATCACCTGGTACCCGCTGCTCTTGCCCAGGGCCGTAAAGGCGTAGTTCCCGGTGGCGAAGCGCGAGTCGAACACGAAGGTCGAGGCGAAGCTGCCCACGTCGCTGGTAAACTGCGAGGGATAGTCAATCACCGCGCCGTCGGGGGCGGTGATCCAGAGATCGACCCGCTCTTGGGCGCGAAAGCCGCGTCCGAAGATGTCCACCGTAGCCCCGTGGAGGCCGCTCGGATCGCCAGTCGTGTTGTCTTCGACCATCAGGGTGGCGAGGCCAGGGTTCGGCGCGGGGCCAGTGCGAGGAATGAGTACGAAGTTGCCTTGCACCTGGCGGTTGCTGCGCGCGCCGAGCGCGGTGAAGGTGTAGCAGCCGTAGGGCCAGCGGTTCGATGCCTGGAAGGTGTAGTAGTAGTCGCCGCCGTTGCTGATTGGCGCCAGCCACGGGAAGTTGGGCGGCATATCAACCAGCCCATCGAGGCCCAGGGGCGGCTCGACGCGATTATCGGCCACACGCGGGCTAAAGACGCGTCCATCGGGGAACGTCATTGACACATACACCGGCTCATCATCCCAGAATTGGCGCAGCACCAACCCGAGCGACTCCTCTTGGAAGCCTGCCGACGCTGTCTGACCCGTGCGCTGGCAGATGGCGTTGCCCGAGGCTAGCACAGACAGTTCAGATCCAGTGCCGGCTGAGGAGGTGTAGGCGAACATTCCCAGCACAGCAGCTAGCACTAAGCCAAAGCCGGTCGCGAAGAACCTCCGATTGATCTGTCTCATCGTAAGCGCTCCTCCTAGTAAAGAGGACGGCGAAGCTCCGCCCTATCTTCGGCATGGCAGTGGTGCCAACGGGATATATTAGGTGGGAGGATGAGCATAACGTCGGGTAACGTAGAGGGGGGAGGCGAGTTTTTGGCACCGATTGCCGTGTGATGTTATAGTACTGAGCAGGGCCTGATACGCCTAGAGTCGTATATTACAAGGGTCTTACACAAGGTCTCAGGTGTCAGGTTTCAGATTTCAGCCCGAGCGCATCAGGAAGCCCTGCGTGTGCCCAAACTGTAAAAGTAGCCGCGAACCTTGTCTGATACAAGCATTAAAGTGGAACCTGCGAGCGCTAACCAATGCCGATCATTGCCCACGTCCTGCTGGCCCTTTTGATTGCCGTTAGCGCTGTTCACCCCAGCGCCGCTGGCCCTGGCGACACCCCGCCCGCGCTTACGCTGCTGCAACAGCCCACGCCGCCGCCCGAGAGCAAGACCCCGCCACGCGGCGCACTCGGCATTGCCTTTGCCCTGCTCTGCACCTTCAGCCTCTCGACTGCCGCGCTGGTCAGCAGCCTAGCGATCAAGCGGCGGCTCAACAGCATCAGCCCCGACGAAAAGCCAAACTGATCGCCACAGGTACACAGCCCACGGCTAAACCTTACGCAAAGCCGCAAAGTCGCTAAGGCGCTGCATAGGCCATCAGCTTGGCGGCTTTGCGGCTTTGCGTGAGATTCTTCCGGCTTGGCGTGCGCTATGCCTGGATCTGTGATCGACGCTACGCTCCCCCCAAGTCCAGCAGCGCCTGAAACAGTTCCGGCAGCGGGCTTGCCAGATCCAGGGGCGCGCCGGTGATCGGGTGGGCTAGGTGCAACTCGGCGGCGTGCAGCAGGTGGCCGGGCAGATCGCGCCCGCCGTAGCGCGTCGGCCCGCCGTAGCGTGCGTCACCGAGCAGCGGGTGGCCCGCGTGGGCCATGTGCAGGCGAATCTGGTGGGTGCGGCCCGTGTGCAGCGTGGCCCGCACCAGGGCGGCGTCGGCAAGTCGGCCCGCGACGACAAACGTCGTGTGCGCCACGCGCACGCGCCCGCCGCCCTGCGGCAAGACCCGCCCAACCTCCTCCAGCGGATAGATGCGCCAGCGCCCGCCCGCTGACCGCCCGTGGCCGGTTCGCAATTCCGTTGTGGCCCACGTTGGCACGCCAGTGCAGAGGCCCAGGTAGCGCTTGTTCACGCGCCCCCCGGCGAAGGCAGCCTGAAGCGGCGCGTTGGCGGCGGGCGCTTTGCTGAGCAGCAGCACGCCCGAGCTGTCGCGGTCAAGCTGGTGGGCCAGATGGACGGGCGGGGCCGCGCCGTCGCGGGCCGCTAGGTAGCGTCCGAGCGCCGCCAGCGCGTTGCCGCACACATCCCAGGGCGTCGCGCCGACGTACCAGCCCGCCCGCTTATGCAGCGCCACCAGCCACTCATCCTCATAGGCGATGTCGCGCGGGTTCAGCTCAAGCGCCGGATACCCGCCGTCGGGCGGCAGCCGCAGCGTCAGCAGCGCACCTGCCGGGGCCACCTCGGCGGGGTCGCTCACCCGTCGCCCGTCGAGCCACGCGCCGCCGTGGGCGACGGCGAGGCTGCCCGTCGCGCCAGCCAGCTTTGCGGCCAGCGCTTGAACCGAGGCGCTGGCTCCAGGGGCGACCCGCGCACTGGGACGGAACGGGTCAGTAGCTACTTCGTGATCTTCGTGGGCTTCGTGGTTTAACGTTGGCGCGGCCTTCATCCTTCATCCCTCATCCTTCATCCTTCATCCTTCATCCTTCATCCCTGTAGCTGCGCCAGCAGCTCCTGCTTCAGATCCCAGAGCCGTTGCGAGAGCGAGACGTGGTAGATGTGCGGGTTGACGATGCGGCGCACGCCCGCATCCAGCCGCTCGACATCGGCGCTGCGCCGCGCACGGATGGCCTCAAGGGTGGGCAGTTCGTTCACCAGACGGCCCTCGCGCAGCACTTCCACCAGCAGCGGCTCGATATTGGAAATCGCCGCCCGCTCAAGCGTGCGGTGGCGCGAAAAATCGCCGGGGTGGCGCAGAGGCAAGCGCTCGGCCTGGGCCGGGTCTTCAGCTTCAAGCGTAATGACATCGGCGGTGGCAAAGCCACGTGCATCGTAGAGCCGCCAAGCCGCTTTGAGGCCGGGGTTGGTCAGCTTCTCGGGGGTGTCGGCCAGCTTAATCGCAGGGCGCCATGCCGCACCATCGTGCATCGCGACCAGCTTGTAGACGCCGCCGAGCGCACCTTCACCGTGCGAGGTGACGAGGCGCGTGCCAACCCCATAGACCAGACGGCGCATAATCGCGTCGGCGTCAGCGCCATAGCGCGGTGCCTCCTGGGCAATCTGCGTCTGAATCTGCCAGATCACCAGCTCGTCGAGATCACTCGAAAGCACGATGGAGGTTGCGGCGAAGCCCGCCTTATCGAGCAGCAGCGCCGCCTGAATGGCGAGATAGGCCAGGTCGCCCGAGTCGAGGCGAATGCCGATGGGGCGGTGGCCCTTCGCCCGCAGCTCCGCAAAGACCCGGATCGCGTTCGGCACGCCGCTTTCAAGCGTGTCAATCGTATCAACCAGCAGCAGACAATCATCGGGGTAGACCTCGGCGTAGGCGCGAAAGGCGTCAAGCTCGCTCTGGCCGAGGGCGAGGAAGACCTGCACGAGCGCGTGGGCGTGGGTGCCTTTGGGCGGCAGACCCAAGGTGCTGGAGAGGCCGACGTTCGAGGTGTAGTCAGCCCCGCCGATCAACGCGGCGCGTGTCCCGGCATTCGCCCCGCGATCTTGCCCCCGGCGCAGGCCAAACTCAAGCACCAGCGCGCCGTGGCTCACCTCGCGGATGCGTGCCGCCTTCGTGGCGATCAGGGTCTGGTAGTTGATCTGGTTGAGCAGCGCCGTCTCAAGGATCTGGGCCATCGCCAGCGGGCCGCGCACAATGGTGAGCGGCACGCTCGGGTGAACGACGCGGCCCTCGGGGATGGCGTGCAGGCTGAGGCTCTCGAAGCCGCCGGTGGCGCGCAAATAGGCCAGAAAATCGTCGGCGAAGAGCTGACCGCCGACCTGGTCGCGCTGGGCGCGCAGGTGGGCCAGATCCTCGTCGCGAAAGCGCACCTCGCGCATCCAGTCAACCAGCCACGCCAGCCCGGCGCTGACACAGTAGCCCGCCCCGTGCAGCCCGTAGTCGGGGTAGCGGCGGAAGAAGTGATCAAACTGGGCGGGGCGCTCGTGCAAACCTTGGCGAAAGTAGAGCTGGGCCATACTCAGTTGGTACTGGTCGGTGAAGAGGATGCCCTCCGCCGTCCGTCGCTCGTCTGATCGCATCGCGCCCTCCGCATAATAGTGTAGAAGAGACACTAGCATAGCGTGCGGCGGCGCGAATGTCAAGGCGAAGGGTTACGGCTGCATGGCGGTTGCAAAGTCGACTGCCAGCCCCCGCCCGGTGGCTGAAGCCACGGGCTAGTACCCTGCGAAGCCCGCTGAAGCGGGCTACCGAGCCTGCGTAGGCAGGCTTCGTCAATCAAGAGCCGGGGACTTCAGTCCCCCGGCGAGCGACTTTGCAACCGCCATGGTTACGACTGTACGACGAAAGGCAGAATCAGGCGGTAGGTGGGCAGCCCGCCCAGTTCGCGCAAGGCCCAGAAGCTTGGGCGCCGTGCGCTGGGCACCCCGTCCGCCGCGTAGCACGCCTCGCCGGGGCAGCGCGGGTCGCTTTCCGTGAAGGGAATCTGGATGAGGCCCCAGCGCTGGGCGCTCGGGCCATTGGCAGGCGGGAAGTCCTCGTACTTGAACCAAAAGACCCGCGCCACGTCGCCACGGGCCGCAAGCGTGGTGAAGATGGCGCGCAGGAAGGCGGTTTGCCCGCCGACACTTTGCCCTGGGGCGGCGGCGTTGTAGCCAATTTCGGTGATCCAGAAGGGCAGTTCGGCGGCAGCGGGGTCGCTTGGCTGAAGGGTGGCGCGGAGCTGGGCGCGCAATGCGTCGAGCCGACCGCTGATGCGCGTCACCTCGTCGCCGACCCCGGCAAGGCTGGTTACGATCTCGGCGGGGTAGGGATGATAGCCGATGCCGTCGAGCGGAAAGGCGCCGTAGGTCGCACGGTAGCCGCTGAAGGCCGCGCTGCGGTAGAGCGCCGCCAGATAGTCGCGGTCACTCATTGCCACGTCAGCAGGCCCGATGATGGTGTCGCTGCCCTTCGGGTGCAGCCCGCCCAGCACAAGCTGGACGCCTGCCCGCCAGGTCGGGTCGGCCACCGTATAGGCGCACTGGTTCTGCCTGAAGCAGCGATAAAGCTTGGTGTGCAGCGTCGCGACCCGCGCTGGTGCGATGCCCTCGCCCCCGGCGAAGTTGCCAAGCACCGGCAGCCGGTTCGGCTCGTTCAGCACTTCATAGGCCGCGACTCGATCTTGGTAGCGATTGACGATCTGGAGCGCCTGATTGAGCCAGGCTTGCATGTACTGGTTGACCCCGCCACCGTACGGCGTCGCGCTGACGGCAAGGTAGTTGTCTGACAGCAGGCCAACGTCGCTGCTGTCGCGAGGATCGACATCAACGAGCCGGAACGCGAGCAGACCCATAACCTTCAGGCCGTAGCGCGGGGCCACCGCGTTGATGAAGTAGTCATTGCGGGCAATCTGGGCCTCAAAGCTACCAGCCCCGGCCTGGACGATGAACTCAAGGCGCACCCAACGGGCACCAGCCTCGGCCAAAATACGGCCCATCGTCTCCTGGGCCTCGTAATTGGGCTGATTGGGGTAGCGCGGGTTGGTGCCGTACTCGTACCAGGGGTCGCGCACGACGACGCCAAGCATCGCGGGGCTGATCGGTGCCGGTTGGGCCATGGGTGTGGCGGCACCGACAACGGCGGGTGGCGGCAGGCTGGGGAGCAGGACGAACAGCAGGGCGGCGACCAGCGCGGTGGTACTTCTGATTGACATAAGGCAAACATTCCTCTCAAACGAGACTGTGGCGGAACAAACGGGGTGCCGCGCCCATGGTGGTGGCAACGTCACCCGCTGGGGGGGCTGAAGCCCCCGGCGCTCTCACTGGGCGAGGGCTGGCGGACGACGTTGCAACCGCCCTAGGGCCGTGCCCCCTTCGCTTGCGTGAGTGGGGCGGTGATGCTACGATCCGTGACGCACTGTATCGTCCCACCGCCGCCCAACGGCGGACTATGGAGCAAGGAGTAAACCCGATGAGTGACCTAACGGCCCGGTTCGAGCAGGCCGCGCAGGCGGTTCAAGCGCTGCCCAAGCGCCCCGAGAACGATGTGCTGCTCAAGCTCTATGCGCTCTACAAGCAGGGCACCTCCGGCGATGTAAGTGGTGCCCGCCCCGGCATCCTCGATATGCAGGGGCGTATGAAGTACGACTCGTGGGCCAAATGCAAAGGGGTTTCTCGCACACAGGCGATGGACGATTATATTGCCCTGGTCGAGCAACTCAAGGCCACCGCAAAGTGACGTTTAGCTTCAGGGATGGCATGCGCTTCCCTACAATTCCCACCTGATGCTGAGGGCTGCACGATGGCGACGATTATCTCTGTTCACTCGTTCCGTGGTGGGACGGGCAAATCCAATACCACCGCGAATATTGCGGCCCTACTTGCCGCCCAAGGCTATCGGGTGGGCGTGGTCGATACCGATATTCAGTCGCCTGGGATCCATGTGATCTTCGGCCTTGACGAGGAACAGATTGGCCGTGCGCTGAACGACTATATTTGGGGCGAGTGCGAGATCGAGGAGGCGGTCTACGATGTGACGCCTATGCTCGGGGCACCGGTCAGCGGGCAGGTCTTTCTTATCCCTGCGAGTGTCAAGGCGGGTGAGATTGCCCGTGTGCTTCAAGAGAGTTACGATCCGGGCATGCTGAATGATGGCATTCAGCGGGCGGTCGAGGCGTTTGACCTTGATGTGCTGTTGATCGATACGCACCCCGGCCTGAACGAGGAGACCCTGCTCTCGATTGCCGTCTCGGATGTGCTGTTGGTGATTCTGCGTCCCGATCAGCAGGACTACCAGGGCACCGGGGTCACCGTGGATGTGGCCCGCAAGCTTGGTGTGCCGCGTCTGCTGATTCTGGTCAACAAGGTGCCGCAGAGCTATGACTCTGAGCAGGTGCGCCATCGCGTCGAGGAAGCCTACGAGGCCGAGGTCGTCGCCGTGCTGCCGCACTCCGACGACCTGATGGCGCTCGCCTCCGCCGGGATCTTCGTCCTCCGCTACCCCGACCATTCCCTCACCACACTCTACCGGCAGATGACCGCCCGGCTGATGGCCTGATGTTTCGGAACGCGCCCGCAACGTCGCCAAGCCGCTGCACGGTTCGTAGTAGCGGCTTCAGCCGCGCATAGAGCGGCTAAAGCCCAAACTACGAACAATCAAGCTGAAGTGGCCGATTCTGAAGCATGCCGCCTTCGACATGGTTCAACCTGACACCTGACACCTGACACCTGACACCTGACACCTGACACCTGACACCTGACACCTGACAAGGAAGCACATGCGCGAGCAAGAGTGGACACGGGGCGAGGCCGCCCGTTCGCTGACCCGTCTGCTGCCACGGGTGCAGGCTGAACTGATGCTGGCATGCGACGCCGATCCTGCGGCGTACCGGCAGTTCGAGGCCCGACTTTTGCGCGAGTGGCCGCGCCTCTTCGCGCTGCTGCTGCGGCTCTATGGGGCGCGCTACGACTTTTTCTATCACCTTGAGCAGATCATCTTGGCGACCGCACGGGCGTGGGCGAGCCGCCGCCCCGCGCTGCGTGCGCTCGATGCGATCCGCGAGGCCGCCCCCACATGGTACCAGGCACAGCAGATGGTTGGCGCCGTCCTCTACGTTGACCTGTTCGCTGGTACGTTGGCGGGCCTGCGCGAACACCTGCCGTACCTCAAACAGCTTGGAGTCAACTATCTGCACCTCATGCCGCTCTTCCTGGCCCCCGAGGGCAACAGCGATGGTGGCTACGCCGTCAGCAGCTATCGCACCGTGAACCCAGCGCTGGGGACGATGGAGGCGTTGGCGGCGCTCGCTGACACCCTGCGCGAAGCGGGGATCAGCCTGGTGCTGGATTTCGTCTTCAATCACACTTCTGATGAGCATGCGTGGGCCAAGCAGGCCCGCGCCGGCAACCCCGCGTATGACGAGTTCTACCTCATCTTTCCCGACCGCACGATCCCCGACCAGTACGACCGCACCTTGCGCGAGATCTTCCCCACGGTGCGGCGCGGCAGCTTTACCTGGGATGCGGGCATGGCCCGCTGGGTCTGGACGACCTTCAACAGCTTCCAGTGGGATCTGAACTACGCCAACCCGGCGGTCTTTCTGGCGATGGGCGAGGAGTTGCTCTTTCTGGCGAACCAGGGGGTCGAGGTGCTGCGCCTTGATGCGGTGGCCTTTATCTGGAAGCGCCTCGGCACCGACTGTGAGAATCAGCCGGAGGCCCACAGCATCATCCAGGCCTACAATGCGCTCACGCGCATCGCCTGTCCGGCCCTGCTCTTCAAGTCCGAGGCGATTGTCCACCCTGACGAGGTGCTCAAATACATCGACCTAGGCGAGTCCCAGCTTTCGTACAACCCGCTGCTGATGGCGCTCTGCTGGGAGGCGCTGGCGACCCGCGAGGTGAAGCTGCTGGCCCACTCGCTGCGTACGCGCTGGCGCATTCCTGAGGGCTGTGCCTGGGTGAACTATCTGCGGGTGCACGATGACATTGGCTGGACGTTCGACGACAACGACGCCCGTGCCATGGGCATCAACCCGTCGGACCACCGAAAGTTTCTGAACGCCTTTTACACGGGCGATCACCCGGCCTCGTTCGCCCGTGGCGTGCCCTTCCAGGCCAACCCGGACACGGGCGATGCGCGGGTCAGCGGCACCCTGGCCGCGCTGGCGGGGCTTGAGCAAGCCGTGTATGAGCGCAACCCGAGCCTGATTGACCTGGCGATCCGGCGCATTCTGCTGCTCTACAGCATCATGTTCAGCGCTGGCGGCATCCCGCTGCTCTACCTTGGCGACGAGGTCGCCACGACGAATGACTACAGCTATGTCCAGAACCCGGCGAAGGCGGATGACAGTCGCTGGATCCACCGCGTGCCCTTTGATTGGGGCCATCCCGAGCGCTGGGACGACATGGCGACGCCCGAGGGGTCTATCTACCACGAACTGCTGCGCCTGATCGCGCTGCGGAAAGGGCAGCGGGCGCTGGCCGGCAGCGCCCTTGAGGTCTTCGACACCGGCAGTCCCCACCTGCTCGGCTACACGCGGCGCGGCGGCGGCCAGCGCATACTGGTCGTGGTGAACTTCAGCGAGCGCCCGCAGAGCCTCGCCGCCAACCGGCTGCGTCTGCACGGGCTAGGCTATCAGTTCTGTGACCTGAACACCGGCGTGCGCCTAAGCGCCGGGGAGACGCTGAGCCTGGCACCGTACCAGTTTGTCTGGCTGGAGGCGCTGGCGGGCTAAACGTGCGGCTACGCCGATCTCGCTTAGACTAGGTTCGCGGGTACGTTAGCCTGCGGCACGCCTTTGCCCACGATGCGCTGGATGCGGGGAACGACGGGCTGCATTTGCAGCAGCTTCTGGTGCATCGCCAGCGCGCGACGACCGAGCGCGCTGTGCGGGAGCATCCGCGTCGGCTGCGCCAGGTCTATGATCGCTATAGCAATCCTATCCGGGTTATTGAATCCGGGGGGCTTGTTTTTGATACCTAACGCGACTGTTGTGTTTTGGATCACGACGGCGCACCGTTACGCTGCCAGCAGTGGTCGCTGTTTGGCAAAGAGATGGGCGAACACGACGTCGGCGGGGTGTCCACTGGGTGTGCAATGCCGCGAATGCGGGGTCGGTCAAGCGTACCGGATCAACCACCGTATGCAGCGCGGTACGGGCCTTCTTCTGCGTCGGAATGACCTGATCGGGGAAATGCTTGATGACAAAGGGCTCCCACTGGGTCATCTCTTCATATAGCAATCCTATACGGATTATTGAATCCGGGGGGCTGAAGTCCCCGGCTCTTGATCGGCGAAGCCTGCCTTCGCAGGCTCCGCAAGGCCGCGTAGGCGGCCTTCGTTCCCCGTAGCCCGTGGCTTCAGCCACCGGGCGGGCGCGCAACAACCGCTGTAGGATTGCTATAGCGGCGATACACGCGCAGATCCAGCGGGAGGCGAACCGGGCCACTCACATGATTGCGGCAGCGTTGGCCCGCTTTGCGGCGGCAGTCGAGACGGCGGGCGCACAGGCGCTTGACCCAGCGGTGCGTGCGTTGGCCCACCGGGTTATCGCCCGCTGGCAAGGCGAGGCAGCGGGCCTAGGGCGGGCTTGGCTTGCGCCGCTCGTGGGTGAACTGAACGAGGAACTGCGCCCGGCGGGGCGACTGGTGCTGCTCACCGCCCTGGCGCCTTATCAGGTTGATGCGGGGATCGTCGGCGCGTTTCGCACCCGCTGTTCAGACGATGCGACCCTGGTGGCGGCGCTGGCCTGGGCGAGTCTGACGGCGGCGCGTCGTGTGGGCACTTGGCTAACGCCGTCGCCGCTGGAGTAAGGCAGGGACACGGGGAGAATCAACGACCGACGAGGGGCATGTCTGCCCCTCGTCGGTCGTTGATAAACTTATCGGGTTGCGCGCTGATTCTCGTCAGGCACGGAGCGCAGCAACAAGCGATTCGGCCTTCGTGATCTTCGTGCGCTTCGTGGTAAAAAACCTGCCGCGCATGTCCGCCGAAGTCTAGGCCGGGCGCTGAACGGGCAGCACGGCACCAACGGTCGAGACAAGCGCCTCGTGCTCCTCGACGGGCGAACCGGGCAGGAAGAGCCAACTGGCGACGATCAGGGCGAAGAGTACCAGCGCGATGATGAGTTCCATTGGGAACCTCCTTATAGCTAGTGAACGCCACAGGTAACGCAGGCGGTCTAGATCTGGTAGGCAGTCTCGCCGTGTTGGCTGCTATCGAGGCCGCGAGCCTCCTCTTCGGGCGAGACACGGATGCCGACGACGAGGTTAATCAGCTTGAGCAGGACAAAGGTGATGACAGCGGCGTAGATGGCGACGGCGGCGACGGCCATGAACTGGGTGAGCAACAGACCGGGGTTGCCGTAGAGTAGCCCGTCATTCCCGGCGGAGTTGACGGCCTTGGTGGCGAAGACGCCGGTGGCGAGGGCACCGATAATGCCGCCGACCCCGTGGACACCGAACACATCAAGCGCATCGTCCACCCGACCGCGCACCAGAACCTCGACAGCGAAGAAACAGCAGATGCCCGTCAGGAAGCCGATGATGAGCGAGGCCATTGGCGTGACGAAGCCCGCCGCCGGGGTGATGCCAACCAAGCCTGCCACCGCGCCTGCCGCTGCGCCCAGCACGCTGGGGCGCTTGTGGCGGATCCAACTGGCGGTCATCCAGGCCAGGGCACCCATCGAAGCGGCGAGGTGGGTATTGACGAAGGCCGAGACGGCGAGGGCACCGGAACCCAGGGCGCTACCAGCGTTGAAGCCGAACCAGCCGAACCAGAGCAGCGCCGTGCCCAGAATAGTGTACGTCGCGTTGTGCGGCTCCATCGGCTCGGTGCCGTAGCCGACGCGCTTGCCAAGCACGAGGGCGCAGACGAGGGCCGAGATGCCCGAGGTGATGTGAACCACCGTGCCGCCGGCAAAGTCAAGGGCACCGAGGGCGCGGATCCAGCCGCCGACGCCCCAGACCCAGTGCGCGACGGGAGCGTAGACGAGCAGCAGCCACAGCCCCGAGAAGATGATGAACGCCTTGAAGCGCTTGCGCTCAGCGAAGGCGCCCGAAATCAGGGCCGGGGTGATGACGGCGAACATCATCTGGTAGATCATGAACGCCTGGTGGGGGATGGTGGCCGCGTATTCTTTATTCGGCTCTAGGCCAACCCCATTCAGGCCGACCCAGTCAAACCCGCCGATGAACCCGCCGAGGCTGGGGCTGAACGCGAGACTGTAGCCGACAAGTGCCCAGAGCACACTGACAAAGGCGAGCATGAAAAAGCTGTGCATAATCGTCGAGAGCGCGTTCTTCTGGCGCACGAGGCCACCGTAGAAAAACCCAAGCGCTGGGGTCATCAGCATGACCAGCGCACTAGAAACTAGGATCCAGGCAGTATCAGCTCCGTTAATTGCATCCAAGACGAAATCCCTTCTTCACAGAACAACCAGGAACGGTGGACATGCAAAAAACCCTCACGCAGCTAAAGACATGCGTGAAGGCTTCGTCGCCAGAACAACATTGGTTGGATAGGGCCGCCGCACGCGAAGCTGCGACAGGCCATGTCAGACTCGGTTACCCGGATTTCGTCGTGGATGCCGAACAGCTATTGTCTATTAGGTCAGACATTGACCTAATGGCACTCAACAACTGCACGGTTAGGATCCACTCAACACTCACGCATAAGGCTCCTTGAGTATAGGTTAAGCCAGGGTTAGTCGGCTACAGTCAATCGATCCAGTCTCTTAGCTGCGCTGCTTGGTTAGTTTGTACAAGGGGTGGCGCGGCGTCGGGGGCGCCGCATGTGGTGCCTGTCCGAGGCAGGTTTGACGAAAGTGGCTATAAATGATAGCATCCGACCCTATGCGCGCAGACCGCACAATAATCCACGTGGCCAAGCCCACCGATGCAGAACACCCGTTGCTGCGGCTACTCACCCCCAGCGAGAAGCATCAGGCTATGTTGGCCGCAGCCAGGGCTAAAGCAGCGCGAATCGGGGCCAAGAAGGTACGGGCGGGGAACGCAGCGCGTGATCCAGCGCATCAGGACGGGTAATTCGCCCTCGTAGCTCAGGGGATAGAGCAGCGGTTTCCTAAACCGCGTGTCAGCCGTTCAAGTCGGCTCGGGGGCACCAGCATCAGGACGCGGCAGACGGGCATTAGCTCGTGCGCTGCGTCCTGCTCTTTTTGTGCCAAGGATGCAATCCAGGATGCAATTCTTCTTCTGGTGCATTGTTCAAGCCCTCTTGAGTAGACGGTCAATCGCCTGCGCGTCGTCGTCCTTGCCCTTGTA
>CAIWXH010000098.1 GCA_903916565.1 uncultured Oscillochloris sp.
ACACCTACCCCCAATTGACGCTTGCACCAGCCTGTGCTACCATTCGCCACAATTGAATACAGCACCGCAGAGCCTCGCTCTGCGTGGCAGGGAACCCGGAGGAAGCGAAGGGTTCAAATGGGGGAAGCCGGTCCAATGCCGGCGCAGTCCACGTTACTGTAGGGGAGCCACCGCTCCCGAGCCAGAATGCCCGTCCCTGCTTGTGCCATCCACACCCGCGTTGGAATGGGGGTGAGGCAAGCTCGGGCCGCGCCACTAGCGCTTTCCCTTTCCTGCACACCCTCTCCCTCCGTGGAGAGGTTTTTTGTTGGGCGCGGCAGCCGCGCCCAGCTACCGGCGCCGGGTTGTGGCCCGTCATCAGCGCGTGAGAGAAGGGCACACCTTGCGTACAAGTGTCTGGCTCGTCCGCCACGGACAGACTCAGCTCAACCGAGCGCGCCGCTATCAGAGCCATAGCGACAGCCCGCTGACCGCCTACGGGCTGCTTCAGACCAGCGCCCTGGCGCTGCGCCTGCGCCCGCTCCCATTTGGCGTGGCGCTGGTCAGCCCGACGGCGCGCACACGCCTCGCCGCCGACGCCATCCTGGCGCGGCGCAATGGTGTGAGCGTGCGCCACGACCCGGCCTGGGCCGAAGCGAGCCACGGACGCTGGGAGGGGCTGACCTACCGCGAGGTGCTGGCCCGCTACCCCGACGAGGCGCGAGCACGCTGGGCCGCTGGCCTCAATGGCCGTGCCGAGGGCGGCGAGAGTCTGGCCGAGGTCTATGCGCGTGTGACCGAGGCGTGGCAGGCGTTGCTGCGCGACCACCCCGGCGGGCGCGTGCTGGTCGTCACGCACGCCACGCCGATCCAGCTTGTCCTCTGCCACTGTTTCGGCCTAGCGCCGAGCCGCCACTGGCAGTGGCGAGTTGACCAGGGCAGTGTGACTTGCCTCGATGTCTATCCTTCAGGCGCGATTGTGCGGATGGTGAACGAAGTGCCACCGCTGCCTGGCAAGCGCCCCAGCGAGGGCGCGTAGAAAGGTCTGTGCAATGTCCGACCGTCTTGAACTCCTCACCGCGCTGTGCGCTGCCGTGGTGCCCGCCAACCAGATCACCGTTGCCGCTGCCCGCGCCCGCCTCGACCAACTGACCAAGCCGCAGGGCAGCCTAGGCCAAATCGAAGATCTAATCGCCCGCCTTGCGGGCGCGACGGGGCAGGTGATCCCGCCCACCGCGCACCCGGCGATCATCCTGGCCGCTGCCGACCACGGGGTCGCAGCCGAAGGGGTAAGCGCCTTCCCCCAGGCGGTGACGGTGCAGATGTGTCTGAACTACCTGGCTGGCGGCGCGGCCATCAACGCGCTGGCCGACGCTGCCGGGGCGCGTCTGCTCGTGGTAGACGCGGGTGTCGCCGGTGATCTGCCCGACGACCCGCGCCTGCGGCGGCTGAACATTCGGCGTGGCGGCGGCAACATCGTGCGCGAGCCAGCGCTGAGCGAGCCCGAGGCCGTCGCCGCGCTGCTTGGCGGCGCTAGTCTAGCCGACGAACTGATTGACGACGGCGTAGACCTCATCGCCCTGGGCGAGATGGGCATCGCCAACACGACCCCGGCGGCGGCGCTCACCAGTGCCTTCACCGGCGCTGCGCCCACCGTCACCGTCGGGCGCGGCACCGGCGTGGACGACGAGGGGCTGGCCCGCAAGGTCGCGGCGGTCGAGACCGCCCTTGGCCGTGCACAGGCGGCGGGCATCACCGGCGGCCTCCAGACGCTCGCACACCTCGGCGGCCTAGAGATCGCTGCGCTGGCGGGCGCGATCCTGGCGGCGGCGGCGCGGCGCGTCCCGGTGCTGCTCGACGGCTACATCACCACCTCGGCAGCCCTGGCGGCGGCGGCCCTAGCCCCAGCAGCCCGCGACTACATGCTCGCCAGCCACTGCTCGGTCGAGCCGGGGCACACCGTAGCCCTGGCCCACCTGGGCCTGACGGCAGAGGCTGGCGCAGGCCCGCTGCTCCATCTGGGCCTGCGCCTCGGCGAAGGCAGCGGCGCCGCCCTGGCGCTGCCCCTCGTCATCGCCGCCGCCCGCGTCATGCGCGAGATGGCGACCTTCGGCGAGGCAGGGGTCGCTGAAAAAGCGTAAGCGCAAACCGCGCCACGGGTGCGCCGCGTTCGGCTCCCCCTCTCCCGCTCTGGGAGAGGGGGCTGGGGGGTGAGGGCTGGCGCGGCACCAGCGCTACTCCTGCGGGCGCGGCTGCGGCGGCACCAGCCCCTCCCCCGTCTCAACCACCTCGGCACCGCGCACCCACCCCAAATCCCACGCGCCCCCGTGCGTAAAGACCAGATACCACCCCGCGACCATATCCACCGGCACCAGCCGCTGCCCCGCCGCCACGCGCACCACCGCCGCGCTCGTCGTCGCCGCCCGCGTGTAGAGCGTCGCCCCCGCAGCGTTGGCCCGCAGCATCCCCGGCCCCACCGGCGCCCGCGCCGCCGCGCTCAGCGGGTAACTCTCCGCCAAATAGGCGAGGATGCCGCGTGCGATTCCCTCGGCCAGCAGCTCAGGCTGCTCAAAGATCAGCTTACGGTCAGCCGGGTGCGTCATAAAACCGCACTCGATAATCGCCGCCGGGGTCGTCGGCGCAATGCTGTGCCAGTAGCGATAGCTCGCAAAGGCGTAGTAGGCCCGCAGATTATTCGACGCCTGCTCGGTGTCAGCAGGCAGCCCCGTCGTCGCCGCGTAGGCCGACCCGACCGCCGCCGCCAGCCCCTGCGAGGCCGTCGAGGCGCGAAACGGCATCGTCACCTTCCAGCCGCGCCGTGTCGCCGCCGTCGCGCCCGTGATGCCGTCCACATGGATGCTCAGGAAAGCGTCGGCGGTATACCCCATCGGCACATTGGCCGGCAGCAAATCCACCGTCACCCCCGCCGCCTCCAGCCGCGCCTGCACCGCCTGCGCGATGACAATATTCAGCTCCCACTCATCGTAGCCGCGATAATACACCCCCGAGAACTTACGCAGTTGCGCCATCTCGTCGGGGTGTTCCTCGATCCGCCAGTGGCCCACCTGAAGACCCACGCGGGGCGGAGCCTGACGATCAGGCGTCGGCGCTACCGTTGGCAGCGCGGTCGCCGCAATCTGTTGGATAAATGCCGTTGCGGTAGGGGGCGGCGCACGGGTTGGTGCCGCTACCGGAGTCCCAGTCGGCTGGGCGCCCACCCCAGCGCCGACGCTAGCGCGGGCAGGCGGGCTGGCGCACCCCGCAAGCAGCATAGCGCAAAGCGCCCCAAGGACGATCAGCGTCTTCACACGCAGCGGCGCAACGTGGCACCTGACATCTATCACCTAAAACCTGTCGCTCTAGCTATTCATCCTACCGAGGGTACTCAAAAACTCGGCGTTCGTCTTCGCCTTCGCCATGCGCGCCAGCATCAGCTCGGTGCCGTCATTGTCACCCACCATACTCACCATCCGGCGCAGCGCATAGGTCTGGCGCAGCGTCGTCGCATCAAGCAGCAACTCCTCGCGGCGCGTAGACGAGCGGTTAATATCCACCGCCGGAAAGATGCGCTTCTCAGCCAACTTCCGGTCAAGGTTCAGCTCCATATTGCCGGTACCCTTGAACTCCTCGAAGATCACATCGTCCATCTTGCTGCCAGTATCCACCAGACAGGTCGCAATAATCGTCAGCGAACCGCCCTCCTCAATCGCCCGCGCCGAGCCAAAAAAGCGCTTGGGCGGATAAAGCGCCGCCGGGTCAATACCACCCGAGAGCGTACGCCCGCTCGACGGCATCGCCACATTGTAGGCGCGGGCCAAGCGCGTGATCGAGTCCATCAGAATCACCACATGGCGCCCATGCTCAACCTGACGGCGCGCGCGCTCAAGGGTCAACTCGGCCACCTTAATATGATCCTCAACCGGCTCATCAAAGGTCGCAGCGATCACCTCGCCCCGCACCGAGCGGCGCATATCCGTGACCTCCTCGGGGCGCTCGCCGACCAGCAAGACGATCAGATGAGCGTCAGGGGCGTTGGCCGAGATCCCATTGGCAATCGCCTTCAGCAGAATCGTCTTCCCGGCCTTCGGCGGAGCCACAATCAGCCCGCGCTGGCCGCGCCCAATTGGCGCAATCATATCGATCAGGCGTGTCGGCAGCAAATTCGGCTCAGTCGCCAGAATGATCTGCTCATAGGGATGCACCGGGGTCAGACGCTCGAAAATCGGGCGCTTCTGGGCCTCCTCGCTGGGCATACTATTCACCTGCTCGACCCACAGCAGCGAAGGGTAGCGCTCGCCCTCGCGGGGCGGGCGGACGCGCCCGGCGATCATGTCGCCCGTGCGTAGGTTAAAGCGACGAATCTGCGACTGGGCGACATAGACATCATCAGGCCCCGGCAGCAGGCGCGGCCCCCGCAAAAAACCAAAGCCCTCCGAGCCAATCTCAAGCACCCCGCTACCGACCGCCGTGGCGACTGGATCAGGTGTACTGGCGCCATCAGCAACCGCCAGGGCGGGTGCGACGCCATTTTGCGACACGGCCTCATCGGCTGCGGCGCTTTTTTTCGGTGGACGTGCCATGAGCTACGCTTACTCCTTCAGAGATCGGATCTCGTGTTGCTTCCGTTATAGGCTAAAGGTTACGGCTACAGTCCCATGTTGGCACGCGCAGCGTCTGCTGACGCGCCCGGACTGCAATCTGAAACGTGACACCAAAAATCTAGTACAGCTCCATGGAAACCCCTTGTCGGTTGGTGTAGCGGTGTGGAGGTGTGGAGGTGCGTGCCATCGCGCTACACCTCCACACCTCCACACCGCTACAGCGTAACCAGAAACGGACTTCTGCAAGGCCGTACTAGTGGTGGGGTGGGGATGGGGGTGGAATTGCCGTGGGGCTCGGGCGGGTACAGCATGGCCCGCAAGAGCTGTGCCACGGCGCTGTGGCGCGAGATTTGGTAGGGCTAAGGTGGAACAGCGCACTTGGCAGGCCGAGGGGCGTCCGGGGATGACGCCCCTCGCAGTTCGCCCGCGTGTCTCGGGCGAACTGCTTCTCAGATCTGGGTTGGCTCGGTGCTAGCGGGCAAATCGTCCGCAGCGGGGGCACCGTCCGTAAGGGCGGGCGTCTCGCTGGCATCCAGATAGCCGAGAATAGACAAGCGCAGCCGAATCTCTTCGACCCCCTTGGGGCCAAGATTACGAATGCCGTGCAGCGCCCGGTCGTCAAGTTCGAGCAGGCGCCCAATCGTCGTAATGTCGGCGCGGCGCAGGCTGTTGTAGGTGCGCGTGCTCAGGCCCAGTTCGTCGATGGTACGATTGTAGACATCGGCAGGAATGGCGCGACCGACGGGGGGCGCGATTTCGGCAGTGGGCTCGGGCTGGTCAAAGATCGCGATCCGCCCAAAGTGTTGGGTCAGCACCTGGGCAGCGTGGCCCAGCGCATCGCCGGGCTTGATCGTCCCATCAGTCCAGATCTCGATGGTCAGGCGGTCAAAGGCCGTATCGAGGCCAACCCCTTCGACCACAAAGTTGACCTGGGGCACCGGGTTGAAGAGCGCATCAACCGCGATCTCGCCAATATTCAGGCCGCTGTTGTTATCCGCCAGGCTCGTGCCGCGCCCACGCTCAGCCGTCAACTGCATCTCGATCACCGAGTCATCGTCAATGGTGCAGAGATAATGCTCAGGGTTGACAATCTCGACGGTGCTTGGGGCATCGATATCGCCAGCAAAAACGGGGCCGGGGCCACGCTTGACCAACTGCATCGTCACGGCCCGCTCAGAGTAGGAGCGCAGGCGGATACCCTTGACATTCAGCACAAGCTGCGTGCCATCCTCAAGCACGCCGGGGATCGTCGAAAATTCATGAATGACCCCGCCAAGCTTGATTCGGGTCACGGCGGCGCCGGGGATCGACGAGAACAGCACGCGCCGCAGCGCATTCCCGAGGGGGATGCCGTGGCCCTGGGCGAGGGGCTCGATGGAGAAGCGGCCATAGTTCATGCCCGCCGCAGTCAGGGTGACATGCGGCGGAACCAGTAAGGGTTCCAGTTTCAGCATGGATCTCTCGTTATACTCAGTTCGCTCACTCTGGCTCAAAACGACAACGCGGGCGCCCGCTTACGCGTCGCCCATTAGGGGTGCAGGTGTCTCAATTGTCACCACACCACATTGTAGCGCAGATCGCCTATTTTGCAAAATGCGGATTGCCTAACGG
>CAIWXH010000099.1 GCA_903916565.1 uncultured Oscillochloris sp.
CTAGTGATGGCGGTGATTCGTATAATCGCTGATCACCTGTTCGGCGATCTCGAAGGCGGCGCGTGGGTGGGCGACCATAGACGCGCAGGCGCGCATCTCGGCGAGCAGGTGCGGGTGAGCGAGTAGGCGCTGCACCGTGGCGGCGACCGACTCGCACATGCGGAGTTGCACGCCCGCGCCGCTTGAGACGACAAAGTCGGCGTTCCACTCTTCCTGGCCGAGGATCGGGTCGATCACCACCAGCGGCACGCCACGGGCCAGCACCTCGCTGATAATCAGGCCCCCGGCCTTGGTAATCACAAGGTCGCTGGCGGCGATCAGGTCATCGACATAATCAATATGGCCGAGGACGCGCAGGTGTAGGCGCGGACTCGATTGAAGGTCGGCGAGGCTTTCCAGCAGGGTAGGGTTGCGCCCCGCGACCACCACCAAGGTGCCCTCGACCTGACTGCGGAGCAGCCCCTTGACGATGAGGCGAATGTGGTCATCGTCTACGCCGCCGCCGAACAGGGTGACGACGTGCCCTTCGGCGGACAGATCCCGGCTGGCCCGCGCCACGAGGCTGTCCTTGGGTTCGGCGATGTCTGGGTCAATCGGAATCCCGGTGACGCTGATCTGCGCCGCCGCCACCCCACGGGCAATCAGTTGCTCGCGGCTCTGCTCATCACCGACAAAATAGCCATCAATCTCGGTATACGTCCAGAACGTATGCGCGGCGTGGTCGGTCACCACACAATAGATCGGCTCGGTGAGTTGGGCATTGCGCTTATAGCGCACCAGCAACTCCATCGGCAGAAAGTGGGTGCAGATGATCACCTCGGGCGCGAAGGCGCGCAGCAGATCTTTCAGGCCGGTAGTGCCGATGCTCTCGACCAGCTTCCGCACATTGTTGGTAAACTCGGCCAAGTTCGGGTCAGAGTTGGTCTGCGTATAGAAATAGCCCCAGAACAGGGGTGCGCGGTCGGTCAGTTCAAGGTACGAGCGAGCGTAGGCGACGCGGAAGAGCCGTGGCGTGTGGTCAAGCACATCCTCGATGCGAACCTCGCCAGGCTGACGGCGGGTAAACGCCTTGGCGAGCGCCTCGGCGGCGCGTTTATGTCCAGTGCCCACAGAGACGTGGAGCAGCAAAACTCGCGGCATGGTCGCTCCTGGGCGCGGTAAAGGGGGAAGGCCGCCCGGTGGCCCGTTGGGTGCATCCTACCATGATTCTTATGATTGACGGATGCGTTGCAACGTCGCTCGCCGGGGGGCTGAAGCCCCCGGCTCTTGGTTGACGAAGCCGGCCTACGCCGGCTGAAGCAGGCCGCGTAGGCGGCCTGCGTACCCCGTAGCCCGTGGCTTCAGCCACCGGGCGGGGGGCGTTGCCTCAGCCCTGCTTATGATTGACGGATGCGTTGACGCGCCACGAGGCCCATGCTACAATGGCCCTGCCTTTAATGCAGCCCCGCGAGGCTGTGAAGGAGCACCCCGATGCAACGAGTCCCGCGTCTTCCCGGCGCCTTGAGCGTTACCCGTACCTCCACTTCTGGGGGTGGCGGGTTTTTTGTATGCGATGAGAGAAGCCGATGCCAGAACGCAAGCAGATTCTGACCGCCGATGACATCAGGCGGGCGATGGTTCGCATCGCCCACGAGATCGACGAGCGCAACGGTGGGCTGAGCGAGGTGATCCTGGTCGGTATCCGCAAGCGGGGCGTGCCGCTGGCCGAACGTATCGCCGCCGCCATCGCCGACTTCGAGGGTGTCCGGGTGCCGGTGGGTCAACTCGACATAACACTCTACCGTGACGACCTGCGGCTGCGCGGCCCCGCCCCTTTGATCCACAAGACCGCGATTCAGGCCGACCTGACTGGCAAGGTCGTGGTCTTAGTTGATGATGTCCTCTACACGGGGCGCACGGTGCGCGCCGCGCTTGACGCCATTGCCGACCTTGGACGCCCAGCGCGGATTCAGCTTGCCGTGCTGGTGGATCGCGGCCACCGCGAGCTGCCCATCCGCGCCGACTTTGTGGGCAAGAATGTCCCGACTGCCCGCTCGGAGCGGGTCGAGGTACGCCTGCACGAGAGCGACGGTGCCGACGAGGTGCTGATCATGCGCTCAACAGAGGAGTGAGGAACACACCAAATGGCGACAGACCAAGCGCACAGGCGCCACGTGATCGATCTCGACGACTTTGCTGCTGACGAGCTTGAAGAGATTCTTGAGACCACCGAGAGCATGAAGGAAGTGCTCTCGCGTGAGATTAAGCAGGTGCCAGCCCTGCGCGGGCGCACCGTCGTGAATATGTTCTACGAGGAGAGCACGCGCACGCGGATCAGCTTCGAGCTGGCGGCCAAGGCGCTCTCGGCGAATGTGGTCGCCTTCAGCGCACGCGGCAGCAGCGTCGAGAAGGGCGAATCGCTGATTGACACCGTGCGTACCTTGCAGGCGCTCGGCACCGACATTATCGTGATCCGCCACCATCAGTCCGGGGCGCCCTATCTGGCGGCACAGCACTTTCGCGGTTCGGTGATCAACGCGGGCGACGGGCGGCACGCGCACCCGACCCAGGCGCTGCTCGACCTCTTCACCATGCGCGAGAAGCTCGGCCAGATCCGGGGGCGCAAAGTGGTGATTGTCGGCGACATCATTCACAGCCGCGTGGCGCGCTCGAACCTCTGGGGGCTGACCAAGCTCGGGGCCAACGTGACGCTCTGTGCGCCGCCGACGCTGCTTGGCCCGGAGGCGTACTGGACGGGCACGTGGCCCGAGGTGACGATTAGCCACCGCTTCGACGCGGCGCTGGAGGGTGCCGATGTGGTGATGGCGCTCCGCATTCAGAAGGAGCGCATGCAGGGCGGCCTGCTGCCCTCGCTGCGTGAGTATAGCCGGGCCTACGCGATCACCCCTGAGCGCCTGGCGCGTCTGGGCGCGCAGACCCTGATTATGCACCCCGGCCCGATGAACGAGGGCGTCGAAATCTGGCCCGAGGCCGTCAGTGCGCCCAATGCGGTGATCGAGGAGCAGGTGACGAATGGTGTCGCGGTGCGGATGGCGCTGCTGTATCGGCTGGCCGCGTGAGCGGCGCCAGGGCTGAGGGCTGACGGCTGACCACCGACGGCTGACCACTGACCACCGACGGCTGACCACTGACCACCGACGGCTGACCACTGACCACCGACGGCTGACCAC
>CAIWXH010000100.1 GCA_903916565.1 uncultured Oscillochloris sp.
GCAGAGGAACGCGCTTCATTGTTCGCCGTAGGGACACGCAGGGGCGGTTGCCATGTCGCCGTTTGGCCCTCACCCCCGGCCACTCTCCCTCATGGGGCGAGGGGCGATTTCGCAGTCGGATGCGTTGGCTCCCCCTCTCCCCATGAGGGAGAGGGGGCAGGGGGGTGAGGGCTGGCGCGGTAATCAGACTTTGACGTGGCCCTAGGACACGAAGGCTAGCGCTCATGGCGCGGCCAGACGGCCCAGAGCGCGGCGGCGGCGGCGGCCCACCAGGCCCGGCTGGCCTCGCGGGTGAGGCCGTGCGTGTGGAGTTCGACCCCGCCCAGGAAGAGGCCAGTGGCGAGCATCCCGCCGGTCAGTCGCTCGTTCGAGCGCTCGACCCGGCGCATCCCGCGCTCAAGGCGGCTCAGATCCGAGCGCGTGGAGATCTCGCCCCGATTCGCGGCCTTATAGTAGGCGTTCATCTGGCGGGGCAGGGTCAGCAAAATCTGGCCCATTTCGCGCAACTCTTTTTGCACTTGCTCGGGCCAATTCCCGTTGCGGCGCTCCTCGTCCAGCAGCTTCAGCGCAAAGGGCTGGAGTTCTTGGAACAGGTTAATATCGGGGCAGAGTTCCGTGGCGAGGCCCGCAACCATGCTCAGCGAGCGCCCAAAGTAGAGCAGATCCTGGGGAATCTGGAAGGGCAGGTCGTAGACAATCTCCTTGGTCTCGGCGAAGAGCGCCTCAACATCAATGGAGGACATTTGACGCATCGTGCGGTTGAAGGCGTGGCGCAGCAAAATCTCGATGGCCCGCACGATCTGCTGACGGTCAGCGCCGGGCAGGATCATATTCAGTTGCTGGATCGCATCCACAATCCGCTCGGCGTCACTGGTGGCGAGGCCCACCACGGCCCTGCGAATAATCTCCATCGACTGTGGCGGCAAAGCCCCCGTCATGCCAAAGTCAACGAAGATCAGCGTAAAGGGCCGACCGGGCGCTACGGCGCTGGCCTCGGCCTCACCGAAGCGGTGCCCGTCGGCCAGCGCCCCATTGTGGTTGAAGGTGCTTGTTGGGCGCTGGCCGCGCTGACGGACACTCGGCAACTCGGGGTCAATGCGAACGAAGAGGTTGCCAGGGTGCGGGTCGGCGTGGAAGAAGCCGTCAATAAAGAACTGTTTCAGGTAGCAGTCGTTCAGCCGGGTCGCCAACTCGCTGCGACTGACGCCGAAGCGTTCGAGCGTGGGCCAATCGTTAATCTTGACCCCACCGACGCGCTCCATCACCAGGACGCGCCGCGTGGTGTGGTCGGTGATCACCTCAGGGAAATAGACGCCTTGGACGCCAACGAAATTTGCCCGGAACGTCGCGGCGTTGCGGGCCTCCTGGACATAGTCCAACTCCTGATTGAGCACCCGGGCAAACTCGGTGAGCAGCGCCTCAAGGTCGGCGCGGCGCTTGATCGGCGGGTAGTTCTTGATCATGCGCGCCACCCAGGCCACCGCGCTCAGGTCAACCTCAATGATCTTGTCAATATAGGGGCGCTGCACCTTCACCGCCACCTCGCGCCCATCGTGCAGCGTGGCGAAGTGAACCTGGCCCAGCGAAGCGGCGGCGACGGCCTCTTCTGCGAAGCAGCGGAAGAGCTCGCTCGGCGGCGCCCCAAGCTCCTCGATGATCACCTCAAGGACGTGGCCCGCCGGGGCGGGGGGCACCTCGTCTTGCAGTCCGGCTAACTCGTAGCGCACGGCCTGGGGGATGATGTCGGCCCGTGACGAGAGAAATTGGCCGAGCTTGATCTGCATGCCGCCAAGCTCGACCGCCATCATGCGGAAGCGGCGGGCGATGTTCACCCAGCGCGCCTGCGCCGTACGCCGGGCGTACCAACGGGTCAGGGCAAAGCGCGCCAGGAAAATATCCCAGAAATAGGCATGGGCGATCACACCGAGCAAAAAGCCCGAGACGCGCAGAAAGCGCTGGCGTGGGTGAAATTTCGGTGCGACGCTGGGGCGTGGGATGGCGGTCTGGTCGGTTGTCATAGCGGAGACGGGTGCTGGAGCCGGTCTATGTTGCGTCATACGTACGCATTTTCCTGTCAATGCTGCTTCGATTATACCAGAAACGCTCCTACACCGACGGCTCCGACGGGCCCGCCCGGTGGCTGAAGCCACGGGCTACGCGGTGCGAAGCCTGCGAAGGCAGGCTTCGCAGCCCGCTTCAGCCCCCCCGGCGGGCGACGTTCCAACCGCCATGGCGTACGTCTTCTCTAGGTTGACGCTCCCTCTGCCAGAGGCTACAATAAATAGGATTTACGTTCCCCAGCGAAACGAGCGCTACACTATGTTTGAGAGCCTTTCCGACCGCCTCCAGGCGGTCTTCCAGAAGCTTGGCAGCAAGGGCCGCCTTGACGAGGCCGATGTCCGCGAGGGGATGAAGGCCGTTCGGCTGGCTCTGCTTGAGGCCGATGTTAATTTCAAGGTCGTCAAGGAGTTCGTCGCCAAGGTCACCGAGCAGGCCATCGGCGAAGATGTCACCAAAAGCCTCACCCCGCACCAGCAGGTGGTCAAGATTGTCCATCAAGAGCTGATCAACCTCCTTGGCACCGACAACGCGCCCCTTCAGGAGTCGCGCCCTGGCCCGACGGTGATTATGCTCGTCGGCCTTCAGGGCACCGGCAAGACGACCCTGGCCGCCAAGCTGGCGCTGCACCTGCGTAAAAAAGGCCGCCGCGTCATGCTCGCCGCCTGCGATGTCTATCGCCCCGCCGCGATCCACCAGCTTCAGACCCTCGGCAAGCAGTTGAATGTGCCCGTCTACAGCGAGGGCACTAGCGCGAGTCCGCCCGACATCGCCGCCAACGCGCTTGAGCAGGCGAAGAAGGATCTGGTCAACGTCCTGATCATCGACACCGCCGGTCGACTCCAGATCGACGAGCTGCTGATGCAGGAGCTCGAGCAGATCGACCAGCGCGTGCATCCCATCGAGCGCCTGCTGGTGGTTGACGCGATGACCGGCCAGGAGGCCGTGCGCGTCGCCGATACCTTCAACCAGCGCGTGCATGTGACCGGCATCGTCATGTCGAAGATGGACGGCGACGCACGCGGTGGCGCGGCCCTCTCGGTGCGGGCCGTCACCGGCGTGCCGATCAAGTTCCTCTCCACCGGCGAGAAGGTGGACACCAACACGCTGGAAGCCTTCTACCC
>CAIWXH010000101.1 GCA_903916565.1 uncultured Oscillochloris sp.
CCTTGTTGATCACGCTGCGGGACGATGATCGGGCGACCGAGGGCCAATTCCAGGGCGCGGGCGCGGATGGAGCCATAGGGAGCGTGCTGGAATGCGTGGAGCAACTTTGCCTGCTCAGGCAGGGCCGTGCGTTCCTCTAGCTGTCGCAGCGCCTCGGTGGCCTGCTCTTCGCTGGCCTCAGCCGATACAAAGGCCAGATCGCGTAGCCGTTCCAGCAACCCATCCTGGAGGTCGGGGGTCAACTTTGTTGGTCGCTCCAGCAAGACGGTCCCGGCCTGGAGGATGCGAGGGATGCCCGGTTGGGCCAGCAGGTGGCGAATCACCGGCGTCGCATCGTGGCTGGCCGCGTAGAGCAGCAGCACCTCGCGCCAGGCCGGGCGATCCCAGCGCTCAAGGATGCGCGTCAGGCGGCGCTCGCTATCTTCCGTGGCGGCGGCGCGGGCCGCCAGATATTCCTGAAAGGTCAGGTGGGCGAACTGAATCTCCACCTCGCTGCTGCCGGGCACGTTGCCCAACTCCTGAAGGACGCCGCCCCGCTGGCTAATGTTTTGCCTCCAGCGCTCGGCTTCGGAATGGGCGTAGGAACGGCGGGCCGCGCCCGCCTTATCGGGGGCGAAGCCAGGGAGCAAGGCCAGCAGTTCCGCCAGCTTCGCGCTGGCGTGATCCCCGCGCACCACCGCATGGGCACGGGCATCCGCACCGTCGGCGCTCTGCTCGAACATCATCCAGGCCAACTCGCGCAGCAGGTGCAGCCGCTCATCGAGGGTCAGATCGCTGCGGTCGTCGGTTGGCTCCAGGTTGACATCGGCATCCTTACGGCGATCCCAGTCGCGCACCAACAGGCGCAGCGCCTCCTCGTAGAGCCGGTAGCGTTCTTCGGGAAGCTGGAGACCCTTCCCACGATGATCATAGTGCAGTGCCACGGTGAGCGAGAGTAGCAGCGGGTTGCGACTCAGCCGCCGCAGGCCGGGGTTGTTCGGCAAACGGCGGATCAGGCTCTCCGCCTGACGCTCGGGGTTCCAGCGGATCTCCTGGTCCAGCGCCCGCCGCTCGCTAGATGCAATCGCCGCGTAGCGGGCACGGATAAAGCGTGCCGCCTGATCATCGTCCAGATCCTCCACCCGGCGGCGCACAAAGCCTTCGCCGTTCAGTTGGCCCTCATAGCCGACGATCCGCGAGGTGACGACAAAACGGTTTGGACGGCGCGACGGGCCGGGCGGCAGCGCGGCGATCAACCGGGCGACCAGCGTGCGCGTATTCTCATCGCGTAGCTCGTCAAAGGCATCCAGCAGCACCAGACAACCGCCACGTGTGAGCCGGTTGGCGAAGAAGGCCCTCGTACATTCGCTGAGGTCACGGTTCAGTAGCAAACCCAGCTTCTGGCTATAGGCGGTAAGCACATCCTCGTGGCGCGTGGTGAAATCGAGCGCACGCAGCGGAATGTAGATCGGGATAGGGCAGTCTGGCCAGCCGTACAGTCTGCGTATGCTGACCTCGCGTGATCGGCGCGTCGTCTTATTTCGTTCACGGGCACAGATCACCGCCAGGTGCCGCATCAGGGTCGTCTTGCCGCTGCCAGGGTGCCCACGGATGAGCAGGCGCGGGTGCGCCCAGATTTCCGCGCCGGGCGTGCCAGGCTCGGCGACACATTCCCGGCGCTGCTGCCACCACTGGAGCAGATCGGCGAGGACATCTTTATCTGTCACCAGCCAGACGTGAAGGCGGAATGCCCCGAAAAGCCACAGCCCGCCAACGAGCAATGCCAGCGCAATCCGCCACCAGTCGAACTGCCAACCCGCTGTGGATGACCAGAGCAGCCAGATAATGACGGCAACCGTGACGGCGAGCGGCAGCGCCTGCGCGATCCCCCAGAGCGCCCAGTAGAGTATCTGCGCCCCCAACCCGCGACGTGACTGAGTCTGACTCATCGCACGGGGCGCAGCGACACGCCTACCATCGGGCAGCCGAACCTTCTGCCCCCGTGGCCTCTCACCAAACTCATCTGTATCGCCCGCCATGCCCTCCGCGTCTGATAGGCCATCGTCACGGTCGGGGCGCAGGGTCAGCGGGCTAAACGCCTCCAGCAGCGCCAGGTCGCTGTAGGACGCGGCCTCGCTGCCAGCGAGCAAGGCGGGCGTCTTGCCGAAGGTCTGCTCAACCGCGTGCAGGTAGCGCATCTCCAGGCGATTGCGTGGCAGCAGGGCACGCAGATGGGCGATGATCCAGTCGCGCAGCAGGAAGACGATAAGCGTCAGAAGCAGCAGAGCGACAACCGCAATCCCAACCAATGGCAGGAACAACGGGTTCTTCACCTGCGCGTCCACCCATGGCTGAATCTGCGGCAGGGCCAGCCAGCCCGCCACGCAACTCAGGGCGGCGATGATCAGGCTGAGCAGGATGTAGGTCTCTTCTTTACGGCCCATTGCAGTACACCTGATTCAACCCACAGTTCACGACGTTCGTAGTGGCGGCTTCAGCCGCACAGGCGCTGAAGCGCCCACTACGAACTGTCTCGCTGAAACCTTGCACCTGAAACCATGTCCAACAAAAAAAACGCGATTCCGCACACAGAAGACAGGATTCAGGAACCAGAACCGGGCATGGGAGAACGACTGGCGACCCGCAACCCCATAAAGACGTAGCGGTCGCGCGCGATGAAGTAGTAGTAGCGGTACGCCCCGCGCACGTATTTTTGCTCGGAATACCACGAACCACCACGCCAAGTTCGTGACACATCCCCCTCCAGATAGGCTCCTGTCCACTCATCCTCAAGCTGGTAGGGGTATGGCTTTTGCCACTTCGTCGCCACCCACTCGTAGGCATTTCCAGCCATATCCAGCGCACCGTAGGGGCTGGCCCCTTCCGGGTACTGACCCACCGGCGTCGTTTTCCCAATCCCAGCCTCGCTGCTATTCGCCCGGTTCGCCTCCCATGTGTTGCCCCAGGGCCAGATCCGCCCGTCGGTTCCGCGTGCTGCCTTTTCCCACTCCGCCTCGCTGGGCAAGCGGAACTCATGGCCGGTTTGCGCACTCAGCCAGCGGCAGTAGGCCACCGCCTCAAACCAACTCACACCCACCACCGGCAGGGTATCGCCATTCCACTGAGAGTCGTCCCAGTATGCAGGTTTGACGATGTTGTTTTGGGTGCGCCAATCCCATCCGGCTTTCGTCCAGTAGTCCTTGTTCGTGTAGCCATCGCCCGCGACGAAGGGCCGAAACTGGGCGTTCGTCACCTCGGTCTTACCAATCCAGTAATCAGGCAGTTCCAGGCTGTGCCGGGTCTTCTCATCGCTACTTGCCATCGGATCAGCATCAGTGCTGCCCATTAGAAACGAGCCAGCGGCGACCTTCACCAGCGTGGGTACCCAGGCGGGCAGGGGTGTCGGCTCAGGTGTTGGCGGGATGGGCAGGACAATAGTGGAATTAGGCGACACAACCGTTGACTGGCGTATACCGCCAGTCAGCGGTGTTGGCGGGATGGGCAGGACAATAGTGGAATTAGGCGACACAACCGTTGACTGGCGTATACCGCCAGTCAGCGTCGATCTCATCTGTGGAATAGCGATGACCGCAATGATCACGAGGAACGGGATCACGACCCAACCGTAGCGTTTCGCCCACATCCCCACGGCGGCGGGAGCAGGAGCGGGAGCGGGGGAACTCGGTGTCACACTGGCGACAGATGTAGGAGGGGGCTGCGTGACCGTTGGGGTGACTGGCGTGGCCGCTGGAGCAACGGGGCGCACGGGGCGCACCGTGGCGGTGCGCGGTGCAAACTGCGCAATCTCTTGGCGCAGTTCGTCGATTTCGACGGATATGTGCGGTGGACAGTCGATCCCATAGCGTGCCGCCTGGAGTTCGAGGGCCGCGAGACGGCGCTTCTTGGCCGTAACAACTGATTGGACATCCGATACAGGCGGAGCCGAATCCGACTCACCGTGCGCCTGCGGTATCGCCGACGTAGGCTCCGGCATCGGCACGGGCACATCCAACACCTCGCGAAAAACATCGGCAAGCAGCGGGTTGCGCGGTGCCCAGCGCTCGCCGTCACGCTTGGCCAGACCGATCAACTCCAGCCGAGTCATCGCATCGTCCAGGCGGGTAAAGCGCGGCGGGGTGGTCAGCAGGAGGCGAACAGCCGACTCAAGCTGGTGTTCGTGCATGTCATTCTGGATCTGACGCAACAGCGGGTCGCCGTACTGGCCGATCTGACGCTCCACGTGCGCTACCTGCTCGGGGCCAATGGCC
>CAIWXH010000102.1 GCA_903916565.1 uncultured Oscillochloris sp.
CAGCGCAGCCCGCTGGCGGTGCCCACCGAAGATGGCGAAACGCCCGTCCCGTTGCCGCACGACTTCCGCATCATCGGCACGCTGAACAGCTTTGACCGCCACTTCCTCAACCAGATCAGCGAGGCGATGAAGCGGCGCTTCACCTTCATTGACGTGTTGCCGCCGGGGCCAGCCCTGGCCGAGGCCGAACGTGGCGCCGCCGCGACCCGCGCGTTACGCCGCCTCGAAGCGCATGGCCTTCTCGACCTCAGCGACGAGGTGGCCGCAGGCCGTCTGATCTGGGAAGATGTGGTCACGATCACGCGGGCCGAGCCGGACGACGCTGGGCCACCCAGCTTCACGCTGACCTGGGACGACCCGGATGGGGCGACGGCCAGCGCCGCGTTCTGGCGCATCTTCGGCGCGATCCGCGTCTACCGGCAGCTTGGCACGGCCCAGGCCGAGGCGGTGTGCAGTGCCCTTTTCAGCGGCCACGTGATCGGTATGCCCTGGGACGAGGCGCTCGACGCGGGCCTCGCCGACACGCTCGCCGACCAGCTCCAGGTGCTGACCCGCGACGAACAGCGCGTGCTGCTGGCCTACCTCGACCACGCGGGCGACCCGGCGCGCTTCGCCGAGCGGGTGCGCCAGATTGTGGGCGGACTGCCCGCCGCCCGTCAGCTCACCCACCTAGCCCAACTCCGCAGCGCCGACCACGCGCCAGGCAGCGACGTGATTGATGACGTGGACGCCGCGAAGCTCAGCCCGGCCCAGCTTGGGCGCATCTTCGCCCTTGGCACGCCCCTGGTGGTCAGCGGGCGTGGGCTGTTCGCACAGCGTCTCCGCGCCTTCGTTGGCGAACGTGGGCTGTGAGGAAGGGATGAGGGATGAGGGATGAGGGATGAAGACTGAGGGCTGAAGACTGAGGGCTGAAGACTATGGAGCACGAGTCGCCCCTGAGGCAGCGGACGAAGACGTACGCACTACGCATCATTAAGCTGTATGGCGCGCTGCCGAAGCAGCCCGAGGCGCAGGTCATCGGACGACAGCTCTTGCGCTCAGGCACATCGGTTGGTGCGAACTATCGAGAAGGCAGCCGTGGCAGAAGTAACGCGGAGATGGCGGCGAAATTCGACATCTGCATTCAAGAGTTGGACGAGACCGCATATTGGCTGGAACTCCTGGTCGAGGCCGGTCTGGTCGCCGAGTCGCTCCTCGCTCCACTCCTGGATGAGACCAACCAGCTCATTGCCATGTTTACGTCCGCCGTGCGGAAGCTCAGGCGCAAAGGCATGGAGTAGTGGCAATGCGTAGCAGGCCAACATCAGCCCTCAGCCCTCAGCCTTCAGCCCTTGAACGCGACGCGTTCGGCGCAATGCAGGCCCGGCTGGTCGCCCTGCTGCTCCGCTACGACGAGGGCGGCTTCGACCGGCTGATCGGCGCACGGGCGAGCCACGCCGCCGAGCGTGGGGAGGCGGCGCTGCGGCGCTACCGCGATCTGGGCACCCTCTTTGTGCTGCGCGACGCGCTGTTCGAGGACATCCTGCCGCGCATTGTGCGCCGGATGAGCTTCGAGGCGCCGCGCACGCTCGTGCGCGAGGAGCCGCCCACCCGTGGGCGGGTTGACTGGGCGCGCACCCTCGACGCGACCTGGGACGAGCGCCCCGGCGAGGCGCCCCTGCTCCTGCACACCCGCCAGCGCCGCCGCGACTTCGCCACCCCAGAGAACCTGCTCACCGTCGTGACCCTGTTGGAGTACCACGCGGCGGTGCAGCGGCTGCTCTGGGACGAGCAGATGACCGCCGCCAGCGCGGCGCTGCGCCATCCGCTCAACGAGCTCAGCGAGCGCTGCGAACGCGAACTGGCCTTCCCGCAGTTCGCCGGAATCACGGGGCAGGCGCAGCAGATCCTCGCGGGTGCGGACGGTGGCCCCGAGGGGTTGGAGCACCAGGTGCACGAGCGGGCGATCCCCGGCGGCAACAGCGCCTACGAAGACCTGCTGGCCTGGCGGGCGCGCCTCCGTGCCCTGCGCCTGCTGCGCCGGAGCCAGACGACGCCCGACGAGGTGCTCGGCGCGGACCCCGAGCGCGACAACTACCTGTACCAGGTCTGGATCTTCTACGAGCTGGCCGACCTCCTACGCGCACAGGGGCGACTCGATCATGTAGACTCGCGCCAGGGGCAGATGGCGCTGCGCTTCCGCTGGGGGAACCACGACGCGGACGACGCGGGCGCGTGCCACTACGAGCTGCGCCACGACCAGGGCGTGCCCATCCCGCCCGCCCGCTGGGGTGCGGAGCCGCTGCGGCGCTACGCCGTGCCAGGGGTGCGGCCTGACTTCTACCTCTGGCGGGTCGATCCGCCCCTCGTGCGGGTCGAACACCAGCACGCCTTGGTCTGGCGTGAGCCGGGGGTCGTGTGGGATGCCAAATACTACCGCGAGCGCGAGCGCGTCTCGGCACCCTCCTCGCCCGTCAAGCGGATGATCGCCGACCTTGCGCTGCTCGGCGAGAGTCACGGCACGCTGCTCTTTGCGTTTCTCGCAGGCGACGGAGCGACAACCTCAGCGGGCACCGTTGGCTACCGGCTCAGCCCTGCCGACCGTGATCAGAGCATCGTGCCCGACCAGCAGGTCGTCATTCAGCCGCTCTGCCCCGACACCGATCTTCAGGGGGTGCAGCGCACGCTCACCGCGCTGCTCGATGACGCCCATCGGCGGATGGGCGCACCACGGGTGCCGCGCTGCCACGGCATGTTCCTCGACCCACTGAGCCTGACGGAGCAGCCTGACCTACGGGGACGCGACGGCACCACCCTCACCCCGGACGACCTGCTGGTCTGCCCGAAGCCGCACATTGGCCCGTGGCGCGTCGATCTGGTGCGCCGTGCGGAGCATTGTTGCCGTGACGGACGGCTGTGCCACATCATCAGCCAGCCGGGGGCCGCACCGCCCATCCGACCGCCGCGCACGGCCAAGGAACTGCTCAGCGAGCTTGAGCGCCTCTTCGAGTCCGGCGATCCGGAGACACTCGATGAGGCGGCGGTGGAGCGCGTCATCAGCCGCATCGAGGCGCTCACCCGGCGTTTCGCCGCGATCACCGGGGCACTCCAAAACCTCGGGCGCTACGAGGCCAAGCTGGGCGACATCGGACTTGACCGCACCCTACACCTGCTGGGCGCACCGGAGCGCGAGTCGCTCGCGCTGGCGATCTACCTCCGCGACCAACTGGACGAGGTGCAGGCCAACGACTACTCGGCCTCGATCATCCACGTCGCTCGCGTCATCGAGCGGGAGCTGCAACGGCGCATCCTGGCGGTTCCCGGCATCAGCGCCAGCGACTTCCCCCACGGCACACCGACGCTCGGAGCGCTGGGCGGCGTGCGCCGCAGGAACCCGCTGCTTTGGAGCGCAATCACGGCACATCTGGGGCAGATCTGGGTCGGGCAGGTAGACCCGGAGGACGCCACCTTCGCCGTAACGGTCGAGCAGCTCATCGCGGAGGTCGAGCAGATCGTGCGGGTGCGGAACCAAGCGGCGCACACCACGCCGATCCCGCGCAACCGCTTCCGCGACATCCTTCGCACGCTCTGCGACGGCGGGCCGCTGCGGGTCGGATCGCTGAACGTGCTGCTGCTTGCCTGGCCTGGCCCGTAGGGGCGCACGCCACGCACGGAAGGAGCGCGCCCTGCGCCAGATGGGGACACCGTATGCTGGTGTTGGCGAACACCGTGTGCGTGCCCTTCACGTGAATCGTCCACACCTTCCCACAGGGCAGCCGCACGGTTTCGCGGAGCGTGGCGGTGACAACCGCGCCAAGTGGCACCACGATTACGCGACCACGCCAACCCGAACCGCGCAGCGCGGCTCCGATGCGCGGTTCGCCAACACGCGCACCCACCGGCGCACCCACCGGCGCTGGGGCCGTTGGCGTCCCCGCGCTCCCTGCCCTACAATAGCCCCAGCGCGTGCCGCTGCGGTGCGGCATGCTTGGAGCATGAGGTGACGATGGA
>CAIWXH010000103.1 GCA_903916565.1 uncultured Oscillochloris sp.
ACTGGTCACTGGTCACTCATCACTCATCACTGGTCACTGGTCACTCATCACTCATCACTGGTCACTGGTCACTGGTCACTCATCACTCATCACTGGTCACTGGTCACTGGTCACTGGTCACTGGTCACTCGTCACTTGCCTCAAACCCCAGAATGTCGATCCGCGACTGCGACAACGCCACTGCGTCCCCCGGCTCGACGCGGGCCTTGCCGATAGTCGCCTCCAGGTCGTTCGCCGTCAGGCTCGTGCGCGTGCCGATCACCCCAAGCCCAATGTCGAGCGTCAGCTCGGCGTACAGCGCCTCGTAGGGCAACTGGCCCCGCGTGACCTCCCACGCACTCACCGCCACCACCCGTCCGAGCGCCGTAGGATTCGTGCTCACCCCAGCGCACCAGTTCGCCTCTGGCGCAAGCCCCTGGCGTAACGGCGGCGTCTGCACGCACAGGGTGCTTAGGGCGAAGATCAGGCGGGCCACGCCGCGACGGCCCACGGCAGCCGCGTCAACCTTGTGGTGACGATCCACCACGCCAAGCAGCATCTCAGCGGGCAGCAACGCGGTGGAGCCGGTGGGGCGCAGCAGCAGCAGCGGCAGGTAGCGCCGCCCGTCGGCGTGTTGCTCACCGGGCACCAAGCGCTCGAAGACGCACGGCAACTCAAGCTGGTCGCGAAGGGGGAAGCGCATCGCTGGGTAGTCCTTGATCGTGTCCCAGCCGCTCGATGGCCCGCTGGGTACGTCGCTCGTTAAGCGCCTCGACAAAGGCGCGTGGGCCGTCAGGGCTGAGGATCAGCGACGTGCGCCCATAGCGGGCCACGGCGACAAGGCGCGCGCGGTTGGTCGCCAGAAAGAAGACCTCACCATAGGGCGCTAGGCGAAACGGCCCCTGGTAGCCAAAAATTCCCGCGTTGAAGGCGAAACGGACCTGGCGCACCGGCACATCGCTCAGCGCGGTGGCGAGCGAGGCCCCCGTGACAAGGTTGAGCGGTACGCGCAAGGCCCGCCAGAAGCGCCGCCGCACAATCAGCTCGTCGGCGGTCAGCTCGTAAAGCCGTGGCTGGGCGCTATAGGTCAGTAAGAGGAAACCGGCGACCGCGACCGCCAGCGCCACCGGGATCAGCAGCCCGTCCCAGCGCAGATTCGCCAGATAGGCGAAGAGCAGCGGCAGCATCAGCAGCCCGCCCAGATACGCCAGCCCGGTGGTCATCCGCAGGGCGTAGCTGTCAAGGGGGGCCACCGCGAAGCTCTGCGCCGCTGGTGCCAGTGGTTTTGCTGTTTCACGTTCCACCTAGCCATTATATACTGGCTAAGACAAGGTGCGTGGTTGCTTTACCGTTTGGGTACGGGCAGGGCTTTCTGATGCGCTCGGCCTGACACCCGACACCTGACACCCGACACCTGACACCCGACACCTGACACCATGTCTAACCCCATAACAGAGAAAGCCACCGATGTCAAAGCAAGTCCTTGCGCTCCTCCCTGTTGCCCCCGCCTTCATCAACTGGCGCGGGCACAGTTTAGCCTTTTACCGCACTGGGACGGGGCGCCCTGTCCTGTTGATCCACAGCATTAACGCGGCTGCCTCGGCCTTCGAGATGCGCGGCCCCTTCTCCGGCCTCGGCGACGGCTTCGCTGTCCACGCGCTCGACCTGCTCGGCTACGGCAATAGCGACCGCCCAGACCGCCGCTATGCTGCCGAGGATTACATCGATCAGATTGGCGTCGCCCTGGCCGCCATTGGCGAGCCAGTCGATCTGGTCGCCAGTTCGCTCGGGGCGGCCTACGCCGCCGAGGCCGCTGCCCGCTGGCCCGAGCGCGTGCGCCGCCTCGTCCTGGCCTGCCCAACCGGCATGGGGCAGCTCAGTTCGTCATCTGGGTCAGTCGGGTGGGCGCTTTATCGCATCCTGCACGGGCCAGTGGGCCGCGTCATCTTCAGGCTGCTCACCAGCCGTCGCGGCATCCGCCTCTTCCTTGGCCGACAAGCCTACTACGACACAAGTGTGATGACCGAGGAGGTGCTGGCGAGCTTTTACTATGCCAGTCGGTGCCCTGGGGCCTACTACGCGCCGATCTGCTTCCTGACGGGCCTGCTCAACCACGATCTCAGCCGCAGCTTTGCGGGGCTGCGCCAGCCCGTGCTGCTGATCTGGGGGCGCTATGCCACGACCACGCCAGTATCCTCTGCCTACCCCTTTCTGGCGGCGAACCCGCGCGCCCGCCTTGAGGTGATTGAGCAGGCCGCTATGCTGGTGCAGGACGAACAGCCCGCCGAGTTTAACCAACTGGTGCGCGATTTCCTGCTGGCGGAGTAGGCACCACGCTGCTTGCTGCTGTGTTCGGCCTGAACCCTGAACCCTGGCCCTAGGGCTGATGCAAATTCGCCTTTTGCCCCGCACTTTGCCCCTCACCCCCTGCCCCTCTCCCTCACGGGGAGAGGGGAGATTCCGCAGCAGGATGCTTCCGGCTCCCCCTCTCCCTTTAAGGGAGAGGGGGCAGGGGGGTGAGGGCAAAGCGCGGCAACCGGACGTTGCATCAGCCCTCAACTCTAACCCCTGCCCCCTTGCAACGAGCTGACTCAGGAGTACCCTTCGTATGCGCGTCCTCCCCTTGCCAGCCCGAATCTACCTTAGTGCGCTGTGGAGCCTCGCCTTTGTGGTCGGCCTCGGTTCACTCATCACCTTCTGGCGCATCCCCACTTTGACGGAGCTCCTTGCGGGCCTGATCTTCACGGTGATGCTTACCGTGACCGACCTGACGGCCTTTGAGCTCGAGAACGGGCGCCTCGTCACCATCGCCGTGGCCGTCCTCATCGCCGCGCTCACCTCGCTCGCGTGGCCGATGCTGCTGGCCGCGATTGTGATCGCCACCTGCTGCGCCGCCCTCGCCCGCGACCAAGCGTGGTGGCAGATCGCCTCGACGGTGGCGGTGCGCTTGCTGGCCGCCATTCTGGGCAAGGCGCTGGCCGAACTGCGCCTCGGCGGGTGGGCCTACGAGCCGGGCGTGGGCGACTTGCCCTACACCACGATTTTCGCCCTGCTCATGCTCTTCCTCACCGGCGGCCTCTTCTACCTGATCGAGCGCGGCGCCGTGGCGGGCTTGGCCTTCTTCAGCGAGGGCCAGCCGCTGCGTGAGGGCATGCGGCTGCGCGAGGGCGAGTTGCTCTGGTTCGTCTTGCTGCTCTCGCCCCTGGGCGGGCTGCTCGCTCTGCTCTGGAAGATCAACGGCTTTGCCGTCATCCTCGGCATCGCGCCGATGTTCCTGTTCCAAAACGCTCTGCGAAACCAGAGTGAGATCAGTCGGGTGAATGCGAAGTTTCGCACGCTAGAGGCCGACACGACCGACTTGTCCAGTCGCCTAGAGCGGCTCCAGAGCTTGATGATCGCCCTGATCACGATCCGCGATGTGCCCACGATGCTGCAACTGCTCGTTGACCGACTGGCCGAGCAGATGGGCGCCACGAGTGGCTGGGTGGTGCTGCTCGACGACCAGCAACTGCCGCTGATGGTGGTCGCCCATAATCTGCCCGTGACCGCCGACGGCCCCGGCCCCTACCCGGTGCCCCTGCCCAAAAGCTACGAGTCCGTCCTCTCGCGTCAGCGCGTGATGATGTTCACCGACCAGCATACCCAGACGCTCGCGCCGCTGCCCGAGCTGACGCAGGGCATCTTCTGGAACGCCCTCGTCTGCATCCCCTTGGTGGACGAGAAGCGCGTGATGGGCGCGATCTGCCTGACCTTCGCCACGATCCGTGGCTTGAACGAGGACGAGCAGCGTGTGTTGATGGCCTTCGCCCGCCAGGCCGCCACGATGATCGCCAACGCCCGCCTCTTCCGCAAGCTCCAAGAGTCCCAGGCCGAGCTGATCCAGTCCTCGAAGCTGGCTGCCGTCGGCACCTTCGCCGCAGGCATCGCCCACGAGTTCAACAATCTGCTGGG
>CAIWXH010000104.1 GCA_903916565.1 uncultured Oscillochloris sp.
GCGATCAGTGCGAAGTTCCGCAATGCGGGGCAGACCTGCGTGTGCGCCAATCGCATCTTTGTGCAGCAGCCGCTCTACGAGCGCTTTGCCGAGCTGTTCACCGCCAAGGTCGCGGCGCTGGTGGTGGGCAACGGCCTTGACGCAGCCACCCAGATTGGCCCGCTGATTGACACGCAGGCCCGTGCGAAGGTTGAGCGCCACGTCGCCGACGCGCTGGCGGGCGGGGCCACCGTCCTGACCGGCGGGCAACTGGCTGCCGCCGGGGGCAACTTTTGGACGCCCACGGTGCTTGCCAACGCCAGCGCCAGCATGCTCGTGGCGCAGGAAGAAACCTTCGGCCCGGTGGCCCCGCTGCTCGCCTTCACCGACGAGGCGGAAGTGCTGCGCCAAGCCAACGACACGGCCTACGGTCTCGCCGCCTACGTCTACACCCGCGATGTGGGCCGGGTCTGGCGCATGGCCGAGGGGCTTGCGTACGGCATCGTCGGCGTGAATGACGCTAGTCCCTCGACCGCGCAAGCCCCCTTCGGCGGGGTCAAGCAGAGCGGCCTGGGCCGCGAGGGTGGCCCAAGCGGAATTGACGAGTACCTCATCGAGAAATACGTAGCGCTGGGGATCGCGTAGGGGTTCAGCCGTCGCTATCTTCGCCCACCAGCGCAGCCAGTCGGGCGCGTAGATCGAGCAGGCCCGCCGCCCAGATGATTAGCGCCTCGCGATAGGCATGTTCGCTTGCGGGGGTGGCCCTGACGCGCATCCGCTCAAAGAGCGTCGTGGCGTGGGGCGGCTCGGCAGCGGGATGCAACAGGTGGTTGACCTCGGCGATCAGCGTGTCGAGTTGGGCCAGGGTCTCAGTCAGCGCACGGGCGTGTTCCTCGGCGATGTGGGCCTGCTCGCGCATCTGGCACAGCTCGGCCTCGCGCTGGCGATCAATCGCGTACAGCTCACGCAGGGCGGCGGAGAGGCGGTCGATCTGGTTCTCGAAGAGGGTGCCTGTGTCTGGACGCACCTGCCCGTGGGCCGTGGGCGACGCAATCGGGGGCGCAAGCGCATCAGGGTTAAGGCTGCCCGTGCCAAGCAACCGGCGAACGCGCTGGGTCAGGGGTGAGTTGCGGTCGGTCAAGGCATGCCCCTTCAGGCTCGACTATCCCGGCGCCGCATCGTACGGCATGGCCCCATTATAACGTATTGATCGGCGATTAGACGACCACCGTCTCCTGGTAGACGCCAAACACCTCGCGCAGCACGTCGCACATTTCGCCAACGGTGCAGTAAGCGCGCACACAGTTCAGAATGGCGGGCATGGTGTTCGCGCTGCCTTCGGCCACGGCGCGTAGCTCGGCCAGCCGCTGCTGCGCCACCTCACTATCGCGCTCACGGCGCACCCGGTTCAGGCGCTCAAGCTGCTTGCGCTCGCCCTCGGGGTCCATCGCCAGCAGCGGAATCGCAATCGGTTCGGCGACCTTATAGGCGTTCACCGCGACCACCTCGCGCTGCCCACGGTCGATCTCCATCTGGTAGCGGTACGCCGCGTCGGCAATTTCCTGCTGAAAGAAGCCGTTGCGAATGGCCGCGATCACCCCGCCTTGGTCGTGGATCGCCTTAAAGTAGACATTGGCCTCGCGCTCCATCTGGTCGGTCAGCGCCTCGACAAAGTAACTCCCGCCCAGCGGATCCACCGTATTGGCGACGCCGCTCTCGCTGGCGATCACCTGCTGCGTGCGAAGCGCAATCGTCACGGCCTTTTCGCTCGGCAGCGCCAGCGCCTCGTCCATCGAGTTGGTGTGCAGCGACTGGGTGCCGCCAAGGACAGCGGCGAGCGCCTGAATGGCCGTACGCACGATGTTGACCTCGGGCTGCTGGGCGGTCAGCGAGCAGCCCGCCGTCTGCGAGTGGAAACGGAGCCACCACGAGCGCTCGTTTTTGGCCCCGTAGGTTTCGCGCATCAGACGCGCCCAGATGCGGCGGGCTGCTCGATACTTGGCGATCTCCTCAAAGAAGTCGTTATGCGCGTTGAAGAAGAACGAGATGCGCGGCGCAAAGTCATCAATCTTCATCCCGCGCTCCAGACACGCCTCGACATAGGCCCGTCCGTCGGCTAGCGTGAAGGCCAGTTCCTGCACCGCTGTGCTGCCCGCCTCACGAATGTGGTAGCCGCTGACGCTGACCGGGTTCCACTGCGGCACATGCTGGCTCCCAAACTCAAGCGTGTCCACCACCAAGCGCATGCTTGGCTCGGGCGGGAAAATATACTCATTCTGGGCGATATACTCTTTCAGGATGTCGTTCTGGGTCGTGCCGCGCAGCTTCGTCCAGGGGATGCCGCGCTGCTCGGCGACGACGAGGTACATGGCCCAGATGATCGCCGCTGGCGAGTTGATCGTCATCGAGGTGGAGACTTGGTCGAGGGGCAGATCGGCGAGCAGCAGCTCCATATCGGCCAGCGACGAAATCGCCACGCCGCACTTGCCAAACTCGCCTTCAACCAGCGGGTGATCGCTGTCGCGCCCGTAGAGCGTCGGCATGTCAAAGGCAATCGAGAGGCCGGTCTGCCCCTGGCCCAGCAGATAGCGGAAGCGGGCGTTGGTCTCCTCGGCGGTGCCAAACCCGGCGAACATCCGCATCGTCCAGACCTTGCCGCGATAGCCAGTCGGGTGAACGCCGCGTGTGTAAGGATACTCGCCAGGGTGAGCAATATCGCGCAGGTACTCGTTTGCCTGGAGATCAAGGGGCGTGTAGAGCCGCTCGATGGGCGCGCTGCTCGTGGTCATAAAGCGCACGTCGCGCTCGGGGGCGCGCTGGAGGCTCGGCCAGAGACAGTGCTGCTCCCAGTCCTTCTGGGCCGCCTGGATCGGCTCTTTCGGCTCGAACATCGTTGTTCCTCTCACACTGAGACAAGGTTGCAGGGGCCGGGTTTCAGGTTTCAGGCCAAGCGCAGCAGAAAGCTCTGCGTGTGCCGAAACGGTAAAGCAGCCACAAACCTCGTCTGAACACACTCATACTGATGGGCGCGTACCCATTTTAGCATAGGCGGTTCCACGGGGGCGGGCGAGCGAGCGGGCGAGCGCGATGGCGCGCACTTCTCGCGTCCCAGCGGCCCGCAGCGCCTCGGCGCAGGCCGCCAAGGTAGCGCCCGTGGTCAGCACATCATCAACCAGCAGCACACGGGCGGGCGGCTGGCCCGGCCCACACCAGACGAAGGCGCCCGCCACATTGGTCTGGCGCTCGGCGCGGTTGAGGCGGGCCTGGTGCCCCGTATCGCGCCCGCGCTCCAGCCCACTGGCGCAGATCGGCAGACTCCAGCGGTGCCCCAAGCGACGGGCCAGTTCCTCGGCCTGGTTGAAACCGCGCTCGGCCATGCGGCCCGCGTGCAGTGGCACCGGCACCAGCGCGTCGGCGGGGGGCATCGGCACGCTCGCCGCCAGCGCATCGCCCAGCGCATCGGCAACCCGACGGCGGCGCCGGTACTTCATCGCATGAACCGCATGGCGGATGGTGCCATCGTAGAGCCAAGCCACGGTCATGCCGTCGAGGCCCGGCGTCGGCGCCTCGGACGGATAGGGCCGCAGCGCCGCCCGACACGTCGGGCAGAGCAGCCCGCCCGCCCTCCCGCAGGCCGCACAGCGATCAGGGAACACAAGGTCAAGCAGGCGCTCAAGCAGATCAGACAGACGGAGCATCGCGCACCTCCTTTGGGTCAAGCGTTTCACGCTTTAGACCGCGAGATGGGGCGAGAGGATTCGCTGCGCGCAACATTCCCAGGGCTGAGGCACCGTCGCCGTTTACCCCTCGCCCCCGGCCCCTCGCCCTCACGGGGCGAGGGGCGATTCCGCAGCAGGATGTGTTCGGCTCCCCCTCTCCCGCTCAGGGAGAGGGGGCTGGGGGGTGAGGGTTGGCGCGGTAAGAAGACTTTGCATCAGCCCTGGGACAGACAGGCAAGGGCTGAAACAACTCATGCTATAATTGGCCCTGCGTAGCAGAGCCTACAAGGATGTCGCATGCCGTTCGGCGCTCATATATCGATCTCTGGCGGGGTCGCAAAAGCCTTCGCCCGTGGGCAGCAGGTAGGCTGCGCGGCGATGCAGATCTTCACCAAAAACGAGCGCCAGTGGGCGGCAAAGCCGCTTTTGCCCGAGGATGTGGCCGCCTTTCGGGCCGAGCAGGCCCGCACCGGCATTGGCCCGGTGGTCGTCCACGACTCCTACTTGATCAATCTAGCCGCGCCCGCCGATGAGCTGTGGCAGAAATCAATTGCCGCCTTCGCCCACGAGCTTGAGCGCTGTGAAGCCCTCGCCATTCCCTTCCTGGTCACTCACCCCGGTGCCCATACTGGCAGTGGCGAAGCTGTCGGCCTGATCCGCGAGGCGGCGGCGCTCAACCAAATCTTCGCCGAAGGTGTCGGCGGCGACACCATGGTCTTGCTCGAAACCACCGCTGGTCAGGGCACCTGCCTCGGCAACCGCTTTGAACACCTAGCCCGGCTCTTCGCGCTCGTACCGCACCACCAGCGGCTCGGCCTTTGCGTCGATACCTGCCACATCTTTGCCGCAGGCTACGACATTCGCACCCCAGAGACCTACGCCGCCACGTTCGCCGAGCTTGACCGACTCGTTGGCCTCGCGCATATCCGCTGCTTTCACCTGAATGACTCGCAGAAGGATCTCGGCAGCCGCGTGGATCGCCACAATCACATCGGCCAGGGCTGCATCGGGATCGAAGCGTTCCGCCTGTTGGTCAACGACCCGCGCTTCGCGGCTATCCCGATGATTATCGAGACCCCTAAAGGCGACGACATGGCCGAGGATATCGAAAATCTTGCGCTGCTCCGCTCGCTTGTGCAACCGCCGACCGACGTCTGACGTCGCCGCCCACTTATTGGACTACCTTTGTCGTAGGAGATCCGTCATGATCCGCAGGCTCTTTTGGTTGAGTACCGCAGCAGGCGCCGGCTACCTCGGCTACATCTTCTGGCGCTGGTCGCGTCAGCAGAACAAGCCGTCCCCCGTGATTACGCAAGCCTTAGCAGGCCGTCTGTACGAGCCGCAGACGCCCACCACCACGACCATCAGCTCCAGCGCCACCGTGAAGCGCCCCGCCGTCACGCCCGCCGCCGAGGGCACCCATGCCCGCCGCATCGTCACTCGCGTCCACAAGGGTGCACCGCCCTCCTCAACGCAACACCCCGCCGCCCCGGATGCCGCCGAGGTGCCCGCCGCCCCCACGGGCGAGGGTCTGTCCGGTAGCCCCGAGCTTGTTGGCGCGACCGACGCTCCCGTCGAGGAGAGTGCCCCCACCAACATCAACAGCGCCGACGAGGACGCCCTGGTCGCGCTCCCTGGGATTGGCCGATCCCTCGCTCGCCGCATCATCACCTACCGCGACGAACACGGCCCTTTCGACACCATCGACCAGCTTGAAGTTGTCCAGGGCATCGGCCCGCGCAACATTGACGAGTTTCGCCACCTCGTGACCGTGTAACAATGTGGAGGTGGGGAGGTGCAGAGTTGATCTCCCCACCTCCCCACCTCCCCACCTCCCCACCTCCCCACCTCCCCACCTCCCCACCTCCCCACCTCACCCATCGTCGTCAACGGCCCCCACGCCACGGGGGCCGCGCAGTTTCCAGATTAAGCTGCCAAGCGTTGCGCCGAAGCGATTGATCAGACGCTGCCGATCGCGCCCCTGATCGTAGATGATGCGCGCCATCTCGCGCAGATGGGTCGCATCCGCGCCGACGCTGCTCGCCTCAACCGCCACATCGAAGTGGACGTCGTCGAGGCCAAAGGTGGCGGCCACATCAACCAGATGCGCGATGGACTCGTATGGCGGCTCAAGCTTCAGGTTGGCCCGTACAAAGATGCCATACTGGCGCGCATAGGTTACCGCCTTACGCAACGCCTCGCGGGTCGCGGTTGACTCGAAGACGTTGGCGGCGTCGAGCTGAAAGCGGATCCCCTCGCAGCCGGCCCGCGCCATGTGGGCTACCAGCTCAGGATCAAGCTGCTCGGGCTGGGCAATGGCCTCCCAGCTAATGCTAAGGTGGGCGTCGCACAAGCGGGTCAGCAGCTCGACCAGCCAGGCTCGGTCGAGGGTCACGGGCACGTCAGCGATCAGGTAGTGGCGCAGGCCAAACTCGTGCGAGACGCTGCGGAGCTCGGCGATCAGCTTGGTCGGCGAGCGGAGCACAAAGCGGCCATCGGCCTCTAACGCCCCCACAAGCAGGGTCGTCTGAAGCTCGCCGCCCACCGCCCTGAGGTTGTAGCTCTCAAGCGAGAGCAGGTGGCGGGCTGGCAAGGGCAACTGATCGAGGTCGAGCGGGGTGGGCCGCCCGACCTCGACGCCGCGCTGCCGGTCGAGCCATTGAAGCACCTGGATGCAGACGGGGCTTGCATCAACGCCGCTGCGACTCATTCGCACCGCAAGTACGCGGGTGTGCATGTCCTCGTGCAGCGCCTCAACCGCAGAGTCAAGTCCCTCAGACTGATCGCCCGAGACGACCACGACCTGCGGGCGAAATGAGTGCAGAGTCTGGAAGGTCGTCTCTATGTTGACTTGGGGGTCAAGTCCAAGATCGTAGATCCGCACAATATGCCGTCGCTGCTCAAGCAAGGTGGCGACGTAGGCGAGCGTCAGCGGCGGGTATACCGGCCTGCCCTTACAGGGCAGCGCGATAAGAGCCATGTTCAAGCGCGGACCTCTTTCCCAACCATCGCTGTATCTCGGGTACGCTACGCTGCCGTAGTCCAGACCTAGTGCGGTAAAGCATTACGCCACCGCTTCGCTGATGGTCTGCTCTTTCTGCACCAGCGGCAGGGTGAAGATAAAGCGACTGCCCTGCCCCTCTTCACTCTCGACCCAGATCTGCCCATTGTGACCCTCGACGATTTGCTGACAGATCGAGAGCCCTAGACCCAGATGAACGCCGTGCTTCGAGTTTTTATGCTCGAGCTGGTAAAAACGGCTAAAGATCTTCTGCTGCTGGTCACGCGGGATGCCCATGCCGGTGTCGGTCACCTGCACCTGCACCGCACTCGCGCCCACCTCAGCCGTGATCGTGATCATGCCCCCGACGGGCGTCGCCTTCATCGCGTTCTCGACCAAATTGGTGATCACCTGGCCCACCCGCTCACGGTCAATCAGCAACTCGGGGATGTGGTCGGGTACGTGCGCGACGACCGTCAGCCCGAACTGTTCGGCGCTCACCTGGAAGTGGGTGCTGGTGGTCTTGATCAAGTCGCTCAGGTTGGCCCACTGCGGCTGGAGGCGCAGACGCCCCGCTTCGAGCCGATTAAACTCAAGCAACTCGGTGATCCGGCCCTTCAGTGCATCAGCCTGCTGATCGGCCAGGCCAAGAAACTCCTGCTGTGTCTCGTTGAGCGGGCCGACCTTGCCCTGAAGGACGATCTTGAGGAAGCCGTTGAGCGTATTGAGCGGGTTCCGTAGCTCGTGCGAGACCATCGAGATAAACTCGATCCGCTGCTTCTCCTGGGCCTTCTGGTCAGTGACATCGCGCAGCGCAAAGGCGACCGGGCTGTGCGCCTCGTTGCGCTCGGCGACGTGAACGAGCGAGGCGTGGATCAGATAGTGGCGCTCGTGTTCCTCATCGCCCACCTTCAGCTCGCTACTGAGGAGCGGAGTGGCGGCAGCGCGCACCTCCCGGTTGAGTTGGTCGAGCGCCTCGCGCAGCGTACCGGTGTAGGTGTCGCTATGCTGAAGCGCCTGATAGGCGACGGGGTTGGCGAGGATCATCGCGCCCTGGTCGTTGACCACCATCAGCCCGTCGCCAATATCGCGCAGCACGGCCTCAAGCAAAAGACGCTGGCGCGCCAGTTCGGTGTGCAGTTCGGCGTTATGGATAGCGACGCTGGCCTGAATGCTGAACGAGGTCAGGTGGCGGGCTTCAATGGCGGTAAAGAGGTAGCGCTGGGCGCTCACCACGGTCAGCGCACCGAGTACCTGATTGCTGGCGTTGATCAGAGGCACGCTCAGGGCAGCCGTCGCCCCGGCCCGCTGGAGATCGCGCCACTCGCGTTCGAGCAGCGCATCGCCCACAATCACTGGTGCCCGTGTCTCGACCACGCGCCGGGCCAGCGCCTCGGCCCAGTCGGTCTGAGTCTTCAGCCGCACATCATCACTCAGGGTGCGGTGCGTATAGGCGTCACCGGGGATGAGCGTGAGCGCCGCCGCGCTGATGCGCGGCGCACCGAGCATCTGCATCAGGCTATCAAGGATTTGGCTCAGCACATCGTCAAGGCTGAGCGAGCCAGTGATGGCCCGCAGGCTTTCTTCAAGTGACTGCTGGCGGCGAATACGTATGCGAAGGTCGTTATTCACACTCTCAAGCTCGGCGATGCGCTCGGCGTGGGTGACGCGCACGCTCTCAAGTCGTTCGCTAATCTTGCGAATGGTGGCGATCCGATACTCAGCCAGCATAAGTAGCAGCCCGACGAAACCGACACTGCCGCCAACCAACCCCCAGAACGCCAGGGCGTACTCGGTCTGCAACCAGTACCCTCGGGCATCCAGATAGAGCAGGGCCAGGTCAAGCGGGCCAAACAGCGCCGGGACGAGCAGCGTCCAGAGGGAGAGATGCCAGTAGTGCAGCGCCTTGAGGACGAACACGACGTAGAGCGGGAAAATGCTCAGACTCAGCGGCCCAGCATAGACCAGAATATAGATCGCCAGCGCGGTGTCGCTGGCGACAGAGGTGACCAGATGGCCGATCACGTAGCGGGGGCCGTGGTCACGGGCACGTTGTTGGGCGATCAGCAGGCCAAGATTGATGAGCGCATAGATGACAATGCTGAGGGTCGCGACGGAGCCAAGCGGCATGCGAACGAACCACCAAGACAGGGCCAGCACGGGGATCGGCAGCACGGCGTGGAGGGTATTACGAACATCTGTACGCAGCCAAGGTTCAGCCGGCGTAAAGAGCGTCTCGGTTGCTGCCATGACCACCCTTCTTCTCGAAACACCACGGCAGCGCGCCCGTGGCCTGCAACATCCTAACGGGCAGCGGGGCGGTCACCCCGACTATGCGATAGGTCAAACCACCGTTTCGCCGAGGTTCGCAGGATGCTTTACCGTTTTGGCACACGCGGGGCTTTCTGCTGCGCTCGGTCTGAAACCTGAAACCCGGTACCTGAAACCTTGTTTTAGGGTTCAAACTTATAGCCCAGGTTCCGCACGGTGATCACGTGGCGCGGGTGTTCGGGGTCTTTCTCGACCTTGGTGCGTAGGCGCCGAATATACACCGCCACTAAGTTACTCTCGCCCTCATAGTCATAGCCCCAGACCTTGCTGAGAATCTGGCTAATGTTCAGGATGCGCCCCGAGTTCTTCATCAGATAGTAGAGCAGACGAAACTCAAGCGGCGTCAACTCGACGGTGCGCCCCTCGTTGAAGAGTACCTTATGCTCGACTGGGTCTAGCGTAATGTCGCCTTGGCTCAGCCGCGCTGAAGGGTTGAGCATATCGCTGTTGCGGCGGCGCAACACAGCCTCGACCCGCGCCAGCAACTCGGATGGCTCATAGGGCTTGACCAGATAATCATCGCCGCCAATCTGGAGGCCCATCACCCGATCTTGGAGCTGTGAGCGACCTGAGAGGAAGATAATCGGCACGTCGGAGTTACGGCGAATCTGGCGGCAGATGTCAAAGCCACTCGACTTGGGCATCATCACATCGAGCAGGATAAGATCGGGGTTAAGCTGCTCGACCGCCTGAAGAATACCTGGTGCGTCATAGGCTTTGCAGACGCGATAGCCCGCCTCTTCCAGCACGAACGAGGTCAGCTTCACGCTCGGAATATCATCGTCAGCGACAAGGATATGCATGAGGTCGGCTCCTTACCATAACCGTCTGCGGTCTGCGATCTGCGGTGTGTGATAGCTGCAAGCGGGCGAACCAACGGCCTCGCTGTCTGCGGCGCGCTCGGAGGGTCAACTACCAGATGCTGCTACACATTAGAACGGTGTATGTGCTCGCTTGAACACACGCCCGCTACGATCATACTAACTCAGGATATTACCAGAAAGTGACGCTGGTGGCTACCCAGAATAAAAAAACAGACAGGTGTGGGGCATTCCAGCGGGGAAGGGGGCAGGCTCCAGGGATGACGGCGTCATCCCTGGAGGTGCGAACTGGCCTAGTCGCCGGAGGCGACCTGGCGCGCTAGGCGAGGCTGCCGAGCGCTCATGCGCCGCCGGACGGGGCTGGCCGGGGCACGGAAGGGCACCGGCTCGTGGGCGGGCCGGTCGAGGATGCGCGGCATTGACGCGGGCTGTGGCTGGTAGCCGAGCAGCCGCATAATCGTCGCCTGATCTTGCTGGGGCACATAGCGCGAGACGAGGCGCCCGTTCTCTTCGCTGACGATCACGCGCCCAGGCTCGGGGCTGAGGCAGTGGTGGGCGCCGCCACGGCCCGAGATCATCTGCTGGTAGGCGCCTACCCCACAGATCGCCAGCACCAACCCGGCACCGCTATCGGGCAACATCAGCGGCGGAGCCTCGGGGCGTGGGTAGACATCGTCGCTGTCGCAGGTGCGGCGACCCGCCAGACGCACCGGCTTGACGGGCCGATCCCAGTCGGTCAAAGGGAGGATCACGAACTCTTGGCCCGCGACTAACAGGGCGTCGGGTAGACTGACCATCATGCTGCCGTTGACCAGATACCAGTCGGGCTGGTCGGGCTGGCCCGCTTTGGTGGCCCCGACCTCAAGCAGAAACACACTGTGGGTAGCGACGGTGTAGCGCCCAAACTCACCAATCAGGTCAGGCGCGGGCACATTGTAGGCCGCGCACGTCTCGCGAATGGTGGTCATCAGCTTGGTCAGGAAGCCGACATAGTCGAACTGGAAGCCGAGCCGGTAGCCCGAGGTGGGCACGCCGCCGCCAAAATTGAAGTAGCGCAGGCTGGGCACTTGGCGGCGCAGGCGACAGTAGCCGACCACCGACTCGCGCAAGGTCGCCAGAAAATGGGCCTCATCCTCAACCTGGCTGCCGACCATCGCGTGGTAGACGGCAAGCTCGTGGTGGGTGTCGGCAAGCTGCGCGGCGGCGGACGCGATCTCGTCGGCACTCAGGCCGAAGCGGTCGTTGCCGGGATGGCGCCCGTCGCGATTCCCAGCGGCCCGTTCGCGCACACCGAAGCGCAGCGGCACGGGCGTATCAATGAGCGCCGCAAGCTCGTCCAGGTCGTCGAGGACGGGCACGACGCCCGTGCAGCC